>CALXSX010000057.1 GCA_944391265.1 uncultured Clostridia bacterium
GGAAAGTCCGGGCTCCGCAGAGCAAGGATGCCGGTTAACGGCCGGTGGAAGCGATTCCAAGGATAGTGCAACAGAAAATAAATACCACCTTTTAAGGTCGGTGATTGTGGAAATGTGCGGTAAGAGCGCACAGGGAAGATGGTAACTGAATTCCCGTGTAAACCCCATCCGGAGCAACCCGAGGGAGAAATGCCTGCTCGGCTGATTCCCGACAAGGGGCTTAAGACCTGCGGTAACGCAGGCCGTAGATAGATGATCGCCAGATACAGAACCCGGCTTATAGAATTGCTCATACTTAATAAAAAATTACGGGTATGTTAAAATAGCATTGGAACACATATTGCAAAATTTATGTTATGAATAAAAAAACCGCCCGGGGTATGCTCACACGTCTCAGGGCAGGAGCTTTGCAAACAAAACCTTTTACCTGTTCCAAACATTTTTTCTATTCCCTGTTAAGAGCGGACTGTAAAAAATTTTTTTACAGTCCCTTATTTTTTTGCCAGTATTACGGTTTCTTTTTTTGCATATACTAAAACATATAGATTCAGGGAGTGATATTATATGTTTAAAAAAATCAAACCGTATGTGGTAGGCATTGCCGCAGCGCTCGCTGTCGGCGGACTGTCGGCGCTTGTGACAAGAGGCAACATGGAGATTTACGACACGCTTGTAAAGCCGCCGCTTGCCCCGGCACCGATTGTATTTCCCATAGTGTGGAGTATTCTGTTTGTGCTTATGGGTATAAGCTCGGCTTTGGTATTCAAAAAACAGGGAGGCTGATCCTGAGTCTGCATCGAGCGGACTTAAGGTATACGCGCTTCAGCTTGCAGTAAATTTTTTCTGGAGCGTAATATTTTTCAATATGCAGTCATATCTTTTCGCGTTCATATGGCTTCTCGTTCTGCTCGCGCTTATCTCTGTTATGATATACTATTTCAGAAAGGCCAGCCCCGCTGCGGCGTATCTTCAGATACCGTATCTGCTCTGGGTTGTTTTTGCCGGTTACCTGACGCTCGCTGTGTACATTCTGAACGGCTGATTATTATTTAAAAGTAACAAATTTATAGAAATATATTGTTTTTTTCGGCTCTTTATGATAGAATAAGCTGATAGCGGAATTTTTTTATTAGGGAGGCTAAAAAGTGACTCAGACAGTCGGAAAAGACGAAATAGAAAAGCAGAGAAGCTTTGTTTATAAAATAAAGCAGCTTAACAGCAATTACTCAGCACGCACGGGAGCAAAGCATCTTGCGCTGACAGAGACATACGGCTGTCAGCAAAACGAAAACGACACCGAGAGGATACGCGGTATTTTGTCAGAGTGCGGTTATGGCTTCACAGACGATCCGTACAAGGCGGACGTTATAGTTTACAACACGTGCGCTGTTCGTGAAAACGCCGAGCAGAAGGTGTTTGGCAGGCTTGGGATACTCAAGCATATCAAGGAGTCGCGACCAAACATGACTATTTGTCTTTGCGGCTGCATGGTGCAGCAGGAGCACATCACCGAAAAGATTAAAAGCAAGTACCGGCATGTGGACGTTGTTTTCGGTACGCATGCGCTCTGGAGATTCCCCGAGCTTTTGTATCAGTCGCTTTCCGGTAAAAAAGAGGTTGTCGATATAGAAGACTGCGACGGATACATTGCAGAGGGAATGCCCGTCATGCGCAGCAGCGCCGATAAGGCGTGGGTATCCATAATGTACGGATGCAATAACTTCTGCTCATATTGTATTGTCCCATATGTAAGGGGCAGGGAGAGGAGCAGGAAGAGCGAAAATATTTTAAACGAAATAAAGGATCTTGCCGCGCACGGTGTGACAGAGATAACGCTTCTCGGTCAGAACGTAAACTCCTATGGCAGGGACCTTGATGAAAACATAGATTTCAGTGACCTTCTGAAAATGGTGAACGACATTGACGGTATAAAGCGTATACACTTTGTCACGTCGCACCCTAAGGATTTTGGTGATAAGCTCATAGAAACAATGGCGTCATGCGACAAAGTATGCCATCAGCTGCATCTTCCGTTTCAGGCGGGTAGTGACAGGGTGCTGGCTGATATGAACAGGAGATACACAAAGGCGGAATACCTGGACAAGACAGCCCGCCTTAAGAAAAGGATACCCGACATTGCGCTTTCAACAGACGTAATAGTAGGGTTCCCGACAGAAACGAACGAGGATTTTAAGGAGACGCTTGACGTCCTTAGAAAGGTTGAATTTGACAACATTTTCTCGTTTATTTATTCAAGGCGGGAGGGCACCCCGGCAGCAAAGCTCGACTTTGCTCTGAGTGAGGACGAGATACATCAAAATTTTAATGAGCTGCTTGAGGTTCAAAACGAAATATCTCTTAAAAAGAACAAAGCTTATGAGGGTAAGACGGTAGAGATACTTGTTGACGGACCGAGCAAGACGGACAAAAATATGATGTCCGGCAGAATGGAAAACACTAAAATAGTTAATTTTCCCGGAAGCGAGGAGCTGACGGGCAAATATATAAAAGTAAAAATAACGGAAGCTCACACATGGAGTTTAAACGGTGAGCTTGCGCACGGAGAGGAAAATGTCTGAATGAACGATATTATCGAAAAAACAAGGGAGCTCGGAGAGCTTATTAAGAGCTGCCCCCAGATGGCAAAGCTTAAAGAGGCTGAAGCAAAGCAGGCTGAGGACGAGGACGCAAAGACGCTCATGCTTGAGTTTAACATGAACAGAATGAATCTCGGCAGAGATATCCAGAGCGGCAAGATAACAGAGGAAGATGCTGTCCGCAAAAACAACGAAGCATTTCAGAAGCTTGTATCGTCAAACGATTCCATACGCGAATACGTTGAGGCGAAAAATGAGCTTGACAAAGTAGTTTCGCAGGTGAATGCTATTCTTAATTTTTATATTACAGGGCAGGCTCCCGGCGGATGCACTCATGACTGTGCAAGCTGCGGCGGATGTTGACGATTGGGTAAGTGATTGATATGTCGAACGAGAAAATGACGCCCATGATGGTGCAGTACATGGAAACGAAATCTGAGTATAAGGATTCTATACTGTTTTACAGACTGGGCGATTTTTATGAAATGTTTTTTGAGGACGCTGTTCTTGTGTCGCGCGAGCTCGAGCTTACGCTGACCGGCAAGGACTGCGGCTTGAGAGAGCGCGCGCCGATGTGCGGCGTCCCGTTTCACAGTGCAAACGTATATATAGCAAAGCTTATCGAAAAGGGGTATAAGGTTGCAATATGCGAGCAGGTCGAAGACCCCAGGGAAGCTAAGGGCCTCGTGAAGCGTGAGGTTGTGAGAGTTGTAACCCCGGGCACAATCGTAGATTCTGAGCTTTTGCAGGAAAAAGAAAACAATTACCTTTCCTCAATCTATTTTGAGGACGGCAGGTACGGAATAACCTTTTGTGATATTTCAACGGGCGAGATATACGCGACCGAGGTGTCCGAGACGGGGCACGTTATAAATGAAGCGGCAAGATATATTCCTTCTGAGATAATAACCAACGATGAGTGCGGGAAAGAGCTTTTGTCTGAGATAGAGCTGAGAATAAAGGTTAAGCCTTCTGTACTGATAGACGAGTTCTTTGACTTCGGCGACGCTTTGGCGATGGTTAAAAAGCAGTTTCCCAAAATTTCGGAGCAGAAGCTGAAAGCCGACGGTACGCAGGCGCTTTTAAAATCGATATGCACGGTGCTGCGCTACCTTGAACACACGCAGAAAAGCAGTATAGCGTATCTTGACAAGCTTAACCTTTATAAGATAGGCGAGTACATGGACATAGACGCCGCGACGCGAAGGAATCTTGAAATAACGGAAACAATGCGCGACAAGACGAAAAGGGGATCTCTTTTGTGGGTGCTTGACAAAACAAATACGTCCATGGGAGCGCGCCTGCTAAAGCAGTGGCTTGAAAAGCCGCTTGTAAACGCAGACATGATAAGGAGCAGGCTTTCAAGCGTTGAGGAGCTGTGTGAAAAGGTTATTTCAAGGGATGACCTTGCAGGCTGTCTTTCCGGAGTGTATGATATGTCGAGGATAACATCAAGGATTTCGCTCGGCAGTGTGACTCCGCATGATCTTTTGGCGCTGCGCGACTCGCTTTCCAAGCTGCCGGAGATAAAGAAAATAATATCCTCCTTTGCTTCGCCCATGATGATGCGTTTAAGCGCGAAGCTTGAGCTTGCCGAGGATGTGCGCGAATTTTTGCAGTTCAGCATAAACGATGATGCACCGGCGCTCGTCCGTGACGGAAACGTAATAAAGGAAGGTTTCAGCGAGGAGCTTGACAAGCTTAATCTTGCAAGAAAGCAGGGCAGCACGTGGGTGCGTGAACTTGAGGCGTCGGAGAAGGAAAGCACAGGAATAAAAAATTTAAAGGTCGGATATAACAAGGTTTTCGGCTACTATATTGAGGTTACAAAATCCGCCATATCAAATGTGCCCGATTACTACATAAGGAAGCAGACGCTTGCAAACTGCGAGCGGTATATAACGCCGGAGCTGAAAAATCTGGAGAACACGATACTGGGCGCAAGTGAAAAGATACTTGCTCTTGAGTCAAAGCTTTACGGAGATATAGTTAAAAAGCTTCAGGGCGATACTGCAAGATTCAAAAGTATCTGCACCGTTATATCCGTATGCGATGTTCTGTGCTCTTTTTCCGAGGCAGCAACCAAAGAAGGCTTTGTAAAGCCTGAAATAACGGAGGACGGCAGAATAGAGATAAAAGACGGCAGACACCCTGTTGTGGAAAAGATGCTGAGCGGTTCCATATTTGTTCCGAACGATACGCTTCTTGACACTGATGATAACAGAATGATAATCATAACCGGCCCGAATATGGCCGGTAAATCAACGTATATGCGTCAGGTAGCTATAATCACGCTCATGGCGCAGGTGGGAAGCTTTGTTCCCGCTACGTTTGCAAGGGTGGGTATTGTTGATAAAATATTTACCAGAGTAGGAGCGTCCGACGATATAGCATCGGGGCAGAGCACGTTCATGGTAGAGATGTCCGAGGTTGCGCACATTTTGTCTGATGCGACGGAAAAATCGCTCATAATACTCGACGAGATAGGCAGAGGTACAAGCACATACGACGGTCTTTCAATTGCATGGAGTGTGGTTGAGTATGTGCACAGCAAAAAGTTTATCGGTGCAAAGGCGCTTTTCGCAACGCACTACCACGAGCTTACACAGCTTGAAGACAAGCTCAGCGGTGTGAAGAATTACAACATCGCCGTTAAAAAGCGCGGTGACAGCATAACATTTTTGAGAAAAATAGTGCCGGGCGGCGCCGATGAGAGCTACGGCATTGAGGTAGCGGCGCTAGCCGGGGTCCCGGAGAAGGTTATAAAGCGGGCAAAGGAAATACTGAAATCGATAGAGTCGGGAGGAATTTCAGAGGTTGAGGGAAAGCAGAAAAAGCCGGAACAACATTCAGACCAGCTAAGCCTTGAGGATACGGCGTCATCCGAGCTCGCTTCAGAACTGAAAAACATAGACGCTACTACATACACGCCTATTGAGGCACTTAATAAGCTGTATGAGCTTTCCACAAAGGCGAAGGAAATGCTTAAATAGATTAAAGAAGGGAATTTTTAATAATGAAAAAAACACTTATATGTATAGCGGCCGTTCTTGTTTTTGCAGTGTCGGCCTGTGGTGAGAAAAAAGACGCGCAGCCCGGCCAGAGCCCCGCTGCGAGCGAAGCGGCTGAGTCTATCATGGTCGGCAGCGTTGAAATAAAGCCGGAATATCTTGAATATATTGAAAGAGTTTTCCAGTCGTCGGGAGCGGGGGCTGACTCCGCAGCTCAGCAGGCGCGCGAGCAGGCGATAATACTCGCAAAATATATAGCTGTCGGCGAGGCAATGAACCTTGACATATCGTCTGATTATGACGAGTATGTCAGCCTGGTAGAGCAGCAGCAGGGCGGCATAGAAGAGTTCAAGAAAAGCAATAACCTCAGCGATGACACCTTTGATTTTATCTGCAGGGCTGATGTTTACCAGCAGAAGCTTCTTGAGCAGTTTGAGGCGGGAAACACCATAACAGATGAGCAAAAGGACGAGTACTTTAAAAATCATTTCTGGAGAGCAAAGCACCTTCTGCTCCTGACACAGGACAAGACTGACGAGGAGAAAAAGGAGATTAAGAAAAAAATAGACGAATTGTATGAGCAGGTAAAGGCAGGCGCTGATTTTGATGAGCTGATAAGCCAGTACAACGAGGATCCGGGTGTTGAGCAGAACCCTGACGGGTATGTGTTCACCGATGGTGAGATGGTTCCCGAGTTCCAGGAGGGTGTCAGCAGCATTGCCGAGAGTGAGTTCAACCTTGTTGAGACGAGCTACGGCTACCACATAGTTCAGAGACTTCCGCTTGATGAAACACCTGAGAGGTATGAGCAGTTCAAGACAGCTGCCGAAGACAAGATAAATCAGGCCGTTATAGGAGATGCGTTTAACAAGTACATCGAGAGCAAGCTTGAAGAATACAAAATAGAAGTTGTAGGATAAGTAATTGACAAACAACGGCAAAAAGTGTATAATAAACCATGTTATTAAAAGCTTTGAAAGGGATTTGAAAATGAGCAAGTTCGGAGAAAAGGTTCTTAAGGCGGTAAATCATATTTTCCCAAAGCCTGTCCACCCGTTCAATCTCCAGAATAATTCTGAGATGACGTACGCCGAGTGGCAGTATGAAAAGGGGATAAACACCATACAGTTTTATCTTGGGGAATACACGACAGACGAGATGTTTAAGGACAGGAGAGTCCTCGATTTCGGATGCGGAGCCGGCGGCAAGTCGATATATTATGCGAGCCTCGGCGCAAAGGAGGTCGTAGGGGTTGACATTGTAGAGTCGTATGAGGAAGAGTCGAAAAAGCTTGCAAAAAAGCTCGGGTACGAGGATAAATTTACGTTTATTATAGCTGACGCGACAAAGCTCCCGTTTGAAAACGAGTCGTTTGACACGGTAATAATGAACGATTTCATGGAGCACGTGTCCGACCCTGAGGCGGCAATCGGCGAGGCGCTTAGAATTCTTAAAAAGGGCGGCAGGATATATACAAATTTTCCGCCGTACAATCATCCGTTCGGAGCACACCTTTCAGACGCGATAGGCGTGCCGTGGGTACATCTTTTCTTCAGTGAAAGCACACTTATAAACGTGTACAAGGAGCTTGTCCGTCCTCTTCCAGACGGCGAAAGCAGGATAAAGTTCAGGTTTTCGCGGGATGAAAACGGAAAAGAGTACATCTCATATATAAATAAAATGAGCATTAAAAGGTTTGAATCCATTCTGAAAAAGCTCGGCATAACGCCGGTTTATTATACGCTAACGCCGCTCCGAGGTTTCCTTGCGCCTCTTGCCAAGGTGCCTTGTTTCCGGGAAACGCTCAACAAGATGGTTACATGCGTTATAGAAAAGCATTGAAGTAAAGGAGAATAATTCATGGAAAACGAAAAGGTTTTTGAGTTCACAAAGCAAGGTCTTGAAGATACGAAAAACAGGCTGGAGCTTTTAAAGACGAAGACGAGAAAGGAAGTATCGGAGAAGATAAAAGAGGCTCGTTCGTTCGGTGACCTTTCGGAGAACGCAGAGTATGATGAAGCAAAAAATGAACAGGCAGAAGTTGAAGCCGAGATCATGCGCCTTGAGGAAATGGTAAAATACGCCAAGGTAGTAGACGATACCGAGTATTCAGGCGATACGGTAACGCCTGGCTCTACAGTCACGGTGTACGACCGCGAAATGGATGAGGAAGATGTTTATACCATAGTCGGCTCTATGGAGGCGGATATTGCCAATAATAAGCTTTCATACGAATCGCCGGTGGGTGCAGCACTCCTTAACAAGAAAGTGGGAGATGTTGTTGAGGTAAAGGCGTTTGATGAGGTAGCGACGTTTGAAATACGCAAAATTGAGCGTTAACTGCAGATAGAAGAAAATCGTGCGTAACGCTTAAAAGCTGCAAACGAGACAAACCGTTTGGACGTACATTTGTACGCCGTAATACTTATAATCAATGCAAAGATGTCCCCCGCCGTAACCGGAGGCGGGTGCCATTTCAGAACTACAGTGGGAGTTTTAATCTCCCGCTGTAACCCTGAGGAGCTAACGCTCTCTTTGCCGGTTGCAATCTGTCGCAAGCTCCGTTCCTTGCAAGCAAAGCGGGGCGCTGCTCCGATTTAAATATTTTTCAAGGCTGTTGCAGCCTTGTTTTTTTCTTGACAACATATCTTTTTTAGTGGTATAATAAGTTAAATTATTTTGAGAGGACTTGCCTGCATGCGTATCGGTGAGATTGAAACAAAAAACAACGTATTTCTCGCTCCCATGGCGGGAGTGACGGACAGGGCGTTCAGGGAGGTGTGCGAGTCTTTTGGCGCGGGGCTCGTCTGCTCCGAAATGGTGAGCGCTAAGGGAATGTATTACGGTGATAAAAAAACGGAAGAGCTTTTAAAGGGCAAACACAGCGTGCCGTATTCCGTGCAGATTTTCGGCAGCGATCCGGAAATAATCGGAGCTGTTGCCGCACGGGCGGCAGAGTACGGTGATATTCTTGACATAAACATGGGCTGCCCGATGCCAAAGATAGTAAACAACGGTGACGGCAGTGCTCTGCTCAAAAATCCAAGCCTTGCACAGAGAATAGTTGAAAGCGCTGTGAAAGCTGTAAAAAAACCTGTCACTGCGAAAATGAGGATAGGCTGGGATAAGCCGGAGGGATATGTAGATTTCGCAAAAGCTCTTGAAGCCGGAGGGGCTTCGGCTATAACAGTTCACGGAAGAACGCGGTTTCAGTTTTACACCGGCGAGGCGGACTGGCTAGCGATAGCGGAGATAGTGAAGGCGGTGAATATTCCCGTTATAGGAAACGGTGATGTTTTTTCTCCGGAGTCTGCTAAAGGGCTGTTTGACACTTCGGGCTGTGCCGCCGTATCGATAGGCAGGGGCAGCAGGGGCAATCCTTTCATATTCCGCAGTATAAACAGGTATTTGCAGACAGGTGAAGCTGAAAATGCAGCAGATGCCGCGGAAAAGACAGAATGTGCTTTGCGCCACGTTCGCAGGATTGTCGAGTATAAGGGTGAGCAGCGCGGAATCAAGGAAGCAAGGAAGCATATAGCATGGTATATAAAGGGTATGCGCGGCAGTGCTGAATTGAAAACGAAAGTTTTCAGAGCAACAAAATATGACGAAATAGAGAATTTGATGACAGAATTTTACAACAGAGTGTATAAATAATTATTAACTTGCCGAAAACACTTGAATTTTCGTGATACTTTTGATAAAATAGTAAAAAGTGTACGCATTTTTTGTATGAAAAATAAAAGAAAGGAAGAGATCGAATGAAATTTATTAAAGAAGGCTTAACTTTCGATGACGTTCTTCTTATTCCTCAGGAATCAGATGTAACACCGAACGAAATAGAGCTTGAGACACGGCTGACCAAGACAATAAAGCTTAATATTCCGCTGATGAGTGCGGCTATGGATACGGTTACCGAGTCTGAAATGGCGATCGCGATGGCGCGTGAGGGCGGTATCGGGATAATCCACAAAAACATGACAATACAGGAACAGGCGGCAGAGGTGGATAAGGTAAAGCGTTCGGAAAATGGTGTAATAACAAATCCTTTCTTTTTATCGCCTGATCACACGCTCGGCGATGCTGAAAACCTCATGTCCCGTTACAGGATATCCGGCGTTCCGATTTGTGACGAGAGCGGTGTTCTCGTGGGAATACTTACTAACCGCGATCTCAAGTTTGAGCGCGACTATACGAGAAAAATAAGCGAAGCGATGACGAGTAAAAACCTTGTTACAGCACCTGTCGGCACAACGCTGAAAGATGCTGAGGACATTCTGAGAAAGCATAAGATAGAAAAACTTCCGATAGTAGACGGCGAAAGACATCTCAGAGGTCTTATAACAATAAAGGATATAGAAAAAGCTGTGATGTACCCGAACACAGCGAGAGACAGCTATGACAGGCTTCTTGCAGGCGCTGCTATCGGCGTTACTGACGATTGTCTCGAGAGGGCACAGGCGCTTGTGAATGCCGGAGTTGACGTTGTTGTTCTTGACTCGGCTCACGGCCATTCAAAAAATATCATAAACAAGGTGCGCGAGGTTAAGGAGGCATTTCCTAATCTACAGGTAATCGCCGGTAATATAGCAACCGGAGAAGCGGCAAAAGCGCTTATTGAGGCAGGTGCGGATGCTGTAAAAGTCGGAATAGGTCCTGGCTCTATCTGCACAACGAGAATAGTTGCCGGCATAGGCGTACCGCAGATAACAGCTATAAACGATGTGTATGAGGTAGCAAAAAAATACGATATACCGGTCATAGGCGACGGCGGAATAAAATATTCCGGCGATATAACAAAGGCTATTGCCGCAGGAGCAGATGTAATAATGCTCGGAAGCCTTCTTGCAGGCTGTGACGAAAGCCCCGGAGAGTTTGAGATATACCAGGGCAGAAGATTTAAGTCGTACAGGGGCATGGGCTCGCTTGCGGCTATGGAAAAAGGAAGCAAGGACAGATATTTCCAGACAGGTTCAAAGAAGCTTGTTCCGGAAGGTGTTGAGGGACGTGTTCCGTATAAGGGTTCCATTGCGGACACTGTATTCCAGCTTGTAGGAGGCATAAGGGCCGGAATGGGATACTGCGGAGCGAAGACTATTCCCATAATGAAGGAGCGCGGCCAGTTTGTCAAGATAACCGGAGCAGGTCTTAAAGAAAGCCATCCTCATGATATATTTATCACAAAGGAAGCTCCGAATTACAGCTATAACAACTGATGCTGTAATAATTTGCAGCATCATGCTGCATTACAATATGTTGTGTCAAAACATAGGGAAGTTTACCGTATTATAGCATATTATGTGAACTAAGCTTTGTTTGGCGGGTTAATTTGTTACATCGTTAATAACTTTGTAACAATTTAACCCGCCTTTTATTTTCTACATTTTGCATAAAAAATACGAGTAATTCATAAAAAATATATAGTATATATACAAAAAATACCCCATATTTATGAAATAATTATTAAATAAATGTATGATTTCTTCATATTTTGTGATTGATTTTTAAAGTTGAGTTAATAATTTTTGCCCAAAAGGGTTGACATTTTAAATAAAAGGTGTTAAAATACATTTATTCGTTGTTCAATTATGAAACAAATCGGAAAGGTGAGAGATATTTTGAGCAGAATAAAGACAATAGTCGCAGCTTCAGCAGCGATTTTATCTTTACATATGACAGCTACTGCCGCGGAGCTCAGTGACTGGGCGGTCAATGATTATATTGAATCAAGCACGACCGGGCTTCTTTCATATCGCATAGCTTCGAGTGATTGGCAGTCTAACATAACCAGAGAAGAGTTTTGTGAACTTGCGATAAACTTGTATGAAAAGATAACGAACGAGGAACTCAGGGTTCCGGCACAGTCGCCTTTTACCGACTGCGACAACATTGCCGTGAGCCAGGCATATTATAACGGAATAGTAAAAGGTGTTACGGATACGGAATTTGCCCCGAACAATTATGTTACGAGGCAGGAGATGGCACAGATGCTCGTCAATACGCTCAATGCCGGCGAAGTGAGTATAAAGATCAATACAGACGGCGGAACAGACGAGATAAACAGCTTCAGCGATTATGAGCAGGTAAGCGATTGGGCAAGGTCGGCTATTTCTACAATGGCTAAGCACGATCTTATGTCAGGAAACAGTGAAAATGAGATAATGCCTCTTACAAACGCGACAAGAGAGCAGGCAGTTACTTGTGTTAACAGATGCTATAAAACTTTTTCAGACAATCAGAGCGAAAGATATATGCTTCCGTCAATATCGTCACCTGTAGACGGTTCGTCTTTTCAAAGCGGTGCGGTAAATATTTCGTGGATGTCGGCCGAGGGTGCTTCGTCGTACTATGTCATAGTTAAGGACAGCGACGAAAACACTGTTTTCAGCACGCAGACCGGCGCTGATGTACTTACTGCCACGACGAGTGCGCTCAGTGACGGAATATATTACATAACTGTCGGTGCGCTTATGGACACAGGCGATTATGTTTTCGGTCTTCCGGCAGAGATAAAAGTCGGAACGATAAAAATCCCTGAGGTAAAGCCCGTTACACCGGCGGCTCCGGTGGTAGAGTCGGCTTCGCCAAAGGCGCAGGAAATACTTAATGAGGCGGCAAAATACCTCGGCATAAAATACGTTTACGGCGGCAGTACTCCTGACGGATTTGACTGCTCGGGATTTGTAAAATACGTGTTTGAAAAATGCGGGATAACGCTTAAGAGAACTTCGAGAGACCAGTACGCGTCGAACGGAGTGGCGGTGGAAAAAAGCCAGCTTCAGCCCGGTGACCTTGTGTTCTTCGGCAGCGGCGGAACGGTCGGACATGTGGGCATCTATGTCGGCGGCGGCGAGATGATACATTCACCGAGCACCGGTAAATCGATTTGCTACACATCTATAAATTCAACATATTACACAGAGCATTATATCGGAGCGAAGAGAGTTATTTGATCTCCGTGTTTAAAGGCTGTGCAGGGCGCATAAACAATACGGTTTATGCACTCTGCACTTTTTTGTTTTTTGTTTTTCATTTAAAACTATTGCTTATTCGACAATTTTATGATACAATCTTTCTTGATAATCACACTTATTTTTGAAAAAGGAGTTTTTTCGGTTTGAAAAGGATAGTAAGTCTTTTAAGGCGCGCTGTGGAGGATTACGACATGATACACAGCGGAGATAAAATAGCTGTAGGAGTGTCCGGGGGGAAGGACAGCCTTGTTCTGCTTCGGGCGCTTGCTGAGCTGTCACGGTACTATCCGAAAAAATTCACCGTTTGCGGCATCACACTTGATATGGGCTACGGCGCGGACTGGTCGGGGATACAGAGGTTTTGCGACGAGCTCGGTGTGGAGTATATTGTAAAGCAAACTGACATAAAGCAGATAATTTTTGATAAAAAAAAAAAAAAAAATCCGTGCTCTCTTTGCGCCAAGATGAGGAGAGCATCGCTTAACGAGGCAGCAATACATACCGGGTCGAGAAAAATAGCGCTCGGACATCATAATGACGATGTTTTGGAGACTTTTCTTCTCAGCCTTTTATATGAGGGAAGGATACACTGCTTTTCTCCCGTTACACATCTTGACAGAATGGACATTTATCAGATACGGCCTATGATATACGTCAGGGAACGTGATATAAGAGGTGTTGTGAGAAAATATGATTTTCCTGTTGTCCAAAACCCGTGCCCGGCAAACGGGGTGACAAAAAGGCAGTACATGAAGGAGCTCATAAGCCGCCTGGAAAAGGAGAACTATCCGGGCATATGCAAAAGGCTGTTTACCGCTATTCAGACAAGCTCCATTCACGGCTGGGAGATGGCAAAGAGTGATGATGAATGAATATAGATAAGACTAACGGCGTTATAATAAAGCAGTCTGATTTCGGTGAAGGCCACCGTATGCTTTGGGTTTTTACCGACCGGTACGGAATAATAAAGGCGGTATCCCATGGGGCAGGCAGGGTGAAAAGCAAAAACAGCGCCGCGACTCAGTTTTTGTCGTACTGCGAGTTCTGCTTTTACACCGGCGGCGAAATAAGAAACATAAGCTCTGTTTCGGCTGTCGACACATTCTGGCCTATACAGGAGGATATAAAAAAGCTTGCGCTTTGCACGTATTTTGCCGACCTCGTTTACTATTCGCTTGAGATGGGAAACCCCGACAGAAACATTTTAAGGCTTTTTTTAAACACGCTTTATGCGTGCGCGTATAAATCGGTGGGTTTTGATGTGCTGAAGCTGACGTTTGAGCTGAAGCTCATGTATATGTCAGGCTTTCTGCCGGTGCCGTCTGTATGCAGCCGCTGCGGAGGAGACGGCGTTAAATTCGTTAATGTTAAAACCGGTGCAATGCTTTGTGCAAACTGTTTCTCAAAAGACAGCGTGCCCGTTTCCGGGGACGCATATAAGGCTCTGTGCTACATCACCTGCTGCGATATGAAAAAGATGTTTTCCGTATGCCTTCCGCCAGATTCGGTAAAGGAGCTCGCGCCGATTGCCGAAAAGCTTGCGGAGAGCGTGCTCGATATGCATCTGAAAAGCCTTGATTACTATAAGAAGTTTTAGCCGCGTATGAGTATAAGGGCAAGGAGGGCTTTGCTGTTTTCAAAAAACTGAATTTGTCTCAAACCATTGCAAAAAGTGCGGCAATGTGTTACATTATAAGTATGCATTGTGCGAGAAAATTTTAGGATTATAAGATAAAGAAAGGAAAAGTATTATGGAAAGACGCGATAAGGATAATTACTACCTTGACATAGCTCAGGTTGTTTCGGAGAGGGGTACGTGTCTCAGGAGAAATTACGGTGCTATAATAGTCAAAAACGACGAAATAATTTCAACGGGATATACCGGTGCGCCGAGAGGCAGAAAAAACTGCATAGACCTGAAAAGGTGTGTCCGCCAGGAGATGAACATTCCGCGCGGAGAGCGCTACGAGATGTGCAGGAGCGTCCATGCGGAGGCAAATGCCATAATTTCCGCTGAAAGAAAGGATATGATAGGCGCAGCTATTTACATAGTCGGCACAGAGGCAGATACGGGAGAGATAGTTGCAAACAGTTCCAGCTGTGCTATGTGCAAGCGCCTTATAATCAATTCCGGTATTGAAAAGGTTGTAATACGTGACACCGACACAGAGTACAGGACGGTCAATGTCTCCGACTGGATTGAAAACGACGACTCGCTCAGCAAGGAGTTCGGCTATTAAAAATACACTAAAAACGCGCTGTTTTATGAGTTATATTATGTTCAAATAAGAAAATTTACAAAATTGAAAAAAACTACTTGCTTTTTCATCCAAAGTGTGGTATGATAGTACGGTATTATGTATTAAATTTTCGGAGGTGAATGTAATGCCAAACATTAAATCTGCTAAAAAGCGCGTTAAGGTTATTGAGAAAAAGACACTTATCAATGTTCAGCACAAGACGGCGCTCAAGACTGCAATAAAGAAGTTTGAAGCAGCTGTGAAGGAAGGCAATGCAGAGCAGGCAAAGGTTCTTTACAACGACGCTGTAAAGAAGCTCGACCAGAGTGCAAACCGTGGTATTATTCATAAGAATAAGGCTGCCAGAAAGAAGTCACAGCTTTCACTTATGCTCGCAAAGCTTGCGTAACGAAAAATTTGAATGAAAGAGCTGATAATTCAATGTATCTGTTGAATTATCGGCTTTTTTTATGCATTTTATTCAAAAATATAAATAAGCTATTGACAACAAAAAAACCTTGTGGTATTATTATTGAAGATATTATTTCGGGGGAGAACGGGTACCTGATTTAGTGCATATTTATTGAAAGGAAACTGCTCAGATGGATTCGTCGGCTTTGTTTAACGGCTACATAATTATTAACACACTGATAGTTGGCTTCGCAGTCATTATCAGTGTTGTTTGGGGTGCCGTTAATGTTTTGAATGATGAGTCCATGAAGACAAGATTAAGCAGATAAAATATCATCTTTCAAAGCTTACGGCATGGCCGTAAGCTTTTTTGTTAAAAAAATATGCGTATAAGGTGCTGCTGCTTCTCTAATAAATTACAGTAAAGAGGTAAGTATTATGGAAATTAAAATTACCAAAACAACAAACCCCAAGACAAAGCCGGCAAAAGGCGAAAAGCTCGGTTTTGGCAGGATTTTTACAGATCATATGTTCATTATGAACTACACTGAGGGCAAGGGCTGGCATGATGCGAGAATAGTTCCTTATCAGAAGATTTCTCTCGATCCGTCGGCAATGGTCTTCCATTACGGTCAGGAGATGTTTGAGGGGCTTAAGGCATACAGGGGTGTAGACGGAAAGATTCGTCTTTTCCGCCCGGACATGAACGCAAAAAGAGCAGCTGCAAGCAATGAAAGACTTTGTATTCCTAAGATTCCCGAGGACGATTTCGTAGAGGCTATAAAGGCAATCGTAAAGGTTGACCAGGACTGGATTCCGGACGAGGAAGGAACGTCTCTCTACATTAGACCGTTTGTTATAGCAACCGATGAATTTCTTGGCGTTGCGCCGTCAAAGACGTACCTCTTTATTATAATCCTCTCACCGAGCGGAGCTTACTATGAAAACGGCCTTGCTCCGGTAGGCATCTGGATTGAGGACGACTATGTAAGAGCCGTACGCGGCGGAATGGGCTTTGCAAAGACTGGTGGCAACTATGCTGCAAGCCTTGCGGCACAGGTTAAGGCTCATGACGATGGCTATTCGCAGGTTCTGTGGCTTGACGGTGTAGAGAGAAAGTATATAGAAGAAGTAGGAGCAATGAATATTTTCTTCAAAATAGACGGCAAGGTGGTAACGCCTATGCTGAACGGCAGTATACTTCCCGGCATAACTCGAAATTCCGTAATAACAATGTGCAAGGATATGGGCTATGAGGTAGAGGAGAGAAAGATTTCCGTTGACGAGCTCATAGAAGCGGCTCATTCGGGACGGCTTGAGGAGTGCTTCGGCTCAGGTACTGCGGCTGTAATTTCACCTGTCGGCAAACTCAGATATGTTGACGATGTGTTCACAATCAACAATAACGAGATAGGCGAGCTCAGCCAGAAGCTCTATGATACCATAACAGGTATTCAGTGGGGCAAGGGCGAGGATAAATTTAATTGGGCAGTGATTCTTTGATGCATAAAAGAGTATCTATATTCGCCGGCCACTACGGCAGCGGCAAGACAAACATTGCGATAAATTACGCACTTATGCTGAAAAGCGAGGGAAAAAGGACGGAGATAGCCGACCTTGATATAGTGAATCCGTATTTCAGGACGAAGGACAGCGAGCAGGTGCTCAAAGCTCACGGCATACGTCTTATTTCCTCTGAATTTGCGAGTTCAAATGTCGATTTGCCGTCACTTCCGGCAGAGGCGTATTCCGTCATTGATGACAAGTCATGCTATGCAGTGCTTGACGTCGGCGGCGACGACAGGGGGGCTCTTGCTCTCGGCAGGTATATTCCGGCCATCGCCGAGGAAAACGACTACGAGATGTTTTTCGTTATAAATATGTACAGGCCCCTTACGCGTGATGCTGAAAGCACTGTCGAGATAATGCGCGAGATTGAGCAGGCGGCGCATATGCGCTTTACGTCTGTAATAAATAACTCAAATCTCGGAGATCAGACGACGGCAGACGATATTTTATCGTCGCTTGATTACGCCCAGAGCGTCGGACGCATGGCAGGTATCCCCGTAAAATACACAAGCGTGCTTGAAAAATTTGCGGATAAGCTTGATATAGACAACATTTTGCCTATAAGGATTTATGTAAATCAATCGTGGCAAAGAGAAAAATAACCGGCAGCAGATACGCCCGCCGCTGCCGCGGCTAAAATTACGGGCAGAAAGGCTATGGATATATGGCAAAGGTAACATTTAACACGGACTTGTGCAAGGGCTGCGGACTTTGCATAAACGCCTGTCCCAAACAGATATTGAAGTTTATGGATGAGATAAATTTAAAGGGTCATCACCCGGCAAATATAGCGGAGCCAGAAAAATGTATAGGCTGTGCGTTTTGTGCGACCATGTGCCCTGACTGTGTAATAACGGTTGAGAAATAATCGGGTACGGGTTAAAGGGAGGCAATCCGCTTGCTTCTTTTTCACATCACTTATTTGTGCCGCTTGAGGCGGCGGAATGGAGGAAAAAATGTCAGAGAAAGTTTTGATGAAGGGAAACGAAGCGCTGGCAGAAGCCGCCATAATGGCAGGCTGCCGTCACTACTTCGGATACCCTATCACACCTCAGACTGAGGTTGCGGCATATATGTCAAAAAGGATGCCGAAAATTGACGGTGTGTTTTTGCAGGCTGAAAGTGAGCTTGCCGCAATAAATATGGTAATTGGAGTGGCATCTACAGGAAAGCGCGTGATGACTTCAAGCTCAAGCCCCGGCATATCGCTGAAAAGCGAGGGAATATCATACCTTGCAGGCTGTGACCTTCCGGCGCTTATAGTTAACGTGCAAAGGGGCGGACCCGGCCTTGGCGGAATACAGCCGTCGCAGTCAGACTATTTTCATGCCACGCGGGGAGCCGGTCACGGCGACTCGCATATGATAGTGCTTGCACCGGCGTCCGTTCAGGAAATGGTTGACCTTGTATTCAAGGGCTTTGACCTCGCTGAAAAGTACAGAATGACATCGATGATTTTGTCAGACGGTACCATGGGACAAATGATGGAGCCTGTGAGTCTTGAAATAGGCGAAATAAACGAGTATGACAAGTCGTGGGCGCTCACCGGCACAAAGTGCGAAAGAGAGCCGAGAATAGTCAACTCGCTTTGCCTACAGCCTGAGGAGCTTGAAAGGCAGAACTTTGCAAGATTTGAGAGGTATAAGGTTGTAGAAGAAAAAGAGCCGATGTACGAACAGTACAGGATGGACGACGCCGAGGTGTGCATAGTAGCCTTCGGAGTTGCTTCCAGAATCTCAAAGAACGCCATTGACCTTGCAAGAGAGCAGGGAATAAAGGCGGGAATGATCAGACCCATCACGCTGTGGCCGTTCCCGAAAAAGGCGCTCTCAGCGGCTGCCGGAAGGGCAAAAGCATTTGTTTCGGTAGAGCTTTCAATGGGACAGATGATTGAGGATATAGAGCTTGCGATAAGATGCTCAAGGCCTGTTCTTCTCTGCAACAGAGTCGGAGGCATAATACCGACAGTTGAGGAAGTGCTCGCAAAGATAGTTGAGGCTTCAAAAGTAGGAGGTGCTGAATAATGATGGTTTTTGAAAAACCGAAGGCGCTGACAGACAACGTAATGCACTACTGCCCCGGCTGCACACACGGGATAATCCACCGCCTTGTAGCGGAGGCTATAGATGAGCTCGGAGTCCGCGGCAGGACTATAGGCGTAGCTTCTGTCGGCTGCTCTGTAATGTCATATAATTATTTCAATGTTGATATGGTTCAGGCGGCGCACGGACGTGCTCCTGCTGTCGCTACGGGAGTCAAGAGGTCTGACCCGAACAATATTGTCTTTACGTATCAGGGAGACGGAGACCTCGCCGCTATCGGAACAGCTGAAACGGTTCACTCCGCTGCAAGAGGCGAAAATATAACAGTTATTTTCGTAAATAACGCTATCTACGGAATGACAGGCGGCCAGATGGCGCCGACGACTCTTCCGGGTCAGATAACGCAGACATCACCGTACGGACGTGACGTAAAAACGGTCGGATATCCTGTAAAGGTATGCGAAATGCTCGCTCAGCTTGACGGTGCGGCATACCTGGAAAGAGTGGCTGTGAACGACGTAAAGAATGTAAGAAACGCTAAAAGAGCTATAAAGAAGGCTTTCCAGAACCAGATAGACGGCAAGGGCTTTTCTCTTATCGAGGTTTTGTCCACGTGCCCGACAAACTGGGGACTTACGCCGCAGAAGGCGCTTGAGTGGCTTGAGGAAAACATGATGCCTTATTATCCGCTCGGAGTATATAAGGATAAGGAGGCGCAGGCTAATGACTAAACAGATATTGCTCGCCGGATTCGGAGGTCAGGGTATTTTGTTCTCCGGAAAATTTCTGGCATATGAGGGGCTTGTTGAGGGCAGGGAGCTGAGCTGGCTTCCGTCATACGGCCCGGAGATGAGAGGCGGCACGGCAAATTGCAGCGTTATATTGAGCGACACGCCGATAGGCTCGCCTATCGTTACGCATCCGGACATACTGATAGCTATGAACCTTCCGTCGCTTGACAAGTACGAGTCAGAGGTTGTAAGCGGGGGAAAAATCTTTGTTGACAGCTCGCTTATTGACAGAGAGGTAAAAAGAGACGATATAGACGTTTACTATATCCCCGCGACAAAGATTGCTTCAGATGAAGGGCTTTCCGGTCTTGCAAATATGATTATGATAGGCTTTATGCTTAAAAATACAGATGTATGCTCTTACGAAAACGTTGACGCAACGATTGAAAAGCTTGTTCCCGCAAGAAAGAAGGATATGATAAGCCTTAATAAAAAAGCCATTGAGCTTGGCTATAACTTTAAATAAGGGAGGTTTGACGATGAACGAACAGATCAAGGACATAGGCATACGCCTTGCCGCAATGAGAGAGGACTGCGACATAACAGCTGAGGAAATGGCGGAAAAGCTTGGCGTTGATATTGATACATACAAAGCATATGAAAAGGGCGAGCTCGACTTCTCTTTCAGCTTTATCTACAACGCGGCTGAAATTCTCGGAATTGATGTTTTGGAACTCATAAGCGGTGATGCGCCTACTATTTCAATGTGCTGTATGGTGAAAAAGGATCAGGGTTACTCTGTGCACAGGGAGGAGCAGTATGACTATAAGCACCTTGCCTACACTTTCAGGAATAAAAAGGCGGAGCCGTTTCTTGTGACGAGCTCACCCGATGACAAGCCTCCTGTTATGCACGGTCATGAGGGTCAGGAATTTAACTACGTTCTTTCCGGCAAGATGAGGTTTTACATAGGCGACATATCGTATGAGCTTTCAAAGGGAGACAGCATTTATTTTGATGCGAGCGTGCCTCATGCGGAAAAGGCTCTCGGCGATAAGCCGGTTAAGTTTATAGCAGTTGTTATCAAATAAGAACTTATTACGAGGTGGAATAAATGGCAATATATGAAAAATTTGTCGGCGCAACGAGAGATGATTTTATTTCTCTTGAAGATGCGCAGCAAAATTACAAGCTCATGTACAACGATGACTTCAACTTTGCGTACGATGTTCTTGATGAGCTGGGAAAAACAAAGCCGGATAAGCTTGCAATGGTTTGGCTGTCGAATGAGGGCGAGGAGAAGAGGTTTACCTTCCGCGATATGATGCTTGCGTCAAACAAGGCGGCAAACTACTTTAAATCGCTCGGCATCAAAAAGGGCGACAGAGTAATGCTCGTGCTTAAGAGGAGCTATTATTTCTGGTTTTGTATACTCGGTCTGCATAAACTCGGCGCTGTAATCGTTCAGGCGACCGATATGCTCAAGGCAAAGGATTACATTTACAGATGCAATGCCGGGGACATAAAGGCTGTTGTAGTAACAGGCGACGGCGAGGCTACTACGTACTTTGATGAGGGAGCAGACCAGTGCAAAACCGTTAAGTACAAGTTTGTTACAAAGCATAAAAAGATAGGAAACGGCTGGATAGATTTTGAGGACGGCTTTGAAGCGGCAAGTGAGGACTGGAAGCGTCCGACCGGCAAAAAAGCGACCAAAGCTGACGATATGATGCTGATGGCGTTTTCTTCCGGGACAACAGGTTATCCGAAAATAATTACACATAACTTCAAATATCCGCTCGGACATATCATGACCGGCGTGTTCTGGCACAGGGTGGCAGACGGCGGACTCCATTTCACAATATCTGATACCGGCTGGCTGAAATCGCTTTGGGGCAAGCTGTATGGTCAGTGGTTCGGTGAGAGCGCTGTGTTCGTTTATGATTTTGATAAATTTCACGGTGACGATATCCTTGAGAAGATAGAAAAGTACAAGATTACGACGTTCTGCGTGCCCCCGACAATGTACAGAATGATGCTTCAGTACGACGTATCAAAGTACGACCTTTCATCACTTGTTCACTGCTGCACAGCGGGTGAGGCGCTTAATCCTGAGATATTCAACAAGTGGTACGAGATGACAGGACTGAAGATATATGAAGGCTTCGGTCAGACGGAAACATGCCTTTGCATAGGTACCATATACCCGTGGACAGAGCCTGTTCCGGGTGCTATCGGCCTGCCTGTGCCCGGTTTTGACGTGCATATTCTTGACAGCGAGAACAAGTCGGTGCCAAGAGGTGCTACGGGCGAAATATCAATCAGGGTGCTTAGTGCCAAGAGAAAGCCGTGCGGTCTTATTGACACGTACAATTTCAGCGAAGAGGAAACGAAAAAATCTCTCTACGGCGGCTTTTACCACACAGGCGATACGGCTTATCGTGATGAGCTCGGCATGTTCAGATATGTCGGCAGAAATGATGATGTTATAAAATCGTCAGGCTATAGAATAGGGCCTTTTGAGATAGAAAGTGTTCTACTTGAGCATCCGGCAGTGTTCGAGGTTGCCGTAACGGGCGTACCCGACCCTGTCAGAGGCTTTAATGTAAAGGCAACTATAGTTCTCGCATCAGGCTATGAGCCGAGCGATGAGCTCGTAAAGGAGCTGCAAAACTACGTCAAGAAAAACACCGCTCCGTATAAATACCCGAGGGTTGTTGAATTTGTCAGCGAGCTGCCTAAGACATTTAACGGAAAGATAAGGCGCGCCGAGATAAGAGACAGGGATTTGCACAAAAAATAAGCTTCTTTAAAAAGGAAAGGTAACAGCTATGAAAACAGATGTAAAAAAATTAACGCTGCTTGCGATGTTTGCGGCAGTGGCATACATAGTTATGTTTGTGGGCAGGATACCTATTTCAACAGTCGATTTCTTAAAATATGACCCGAAAGATGTTGTTATAGTTATCTGCGGTTTTACGGCAGGACCGCTTGCGGCGCTTGCTGTGACGGTTGTCGTTGCGCTAATCGAGATGGTGACCGTAAGTTCAACCGGCGTAATAGGCTTTTTCATGAATGTGATATCGACTGCGGCGTTTGCGTGCACAGCGTCGTTTGTGTACAAGAAAAAGCACACACTTTCCGGCGCGGCAGGAGGACTGGCGCTCGGCGGAGTTGCCATGGTAGCAGTTATGCTTGCGTGGAACTATCTTGTAACGCCGCTTTATATGAACGTTACAAGGGAACAGCTGGCGGCTATGCTGATACCGGTATTTCTTCCGTTTAACGCGCTGAAAGCGTCAATCAATATAGCGATAACGCTTATAATATACAAGCCCGTTTCAAGAGTGCTTAAGCACATAGGTACGCCTTCCGGCGAGCAGCCGCACAAAGGTAGCTACAATAAAGCTGTCCTTGTAGTAGCGGCGCTGCTCCTCGTTACAAGCATACTCGTTGTGCTTGCAATGAAGGGCATAATATAAAGGCTTGCAATACAGAAAAATATGATATGCTTCAGGCGACAGCCGGAGCAGCGGTGTTAGGCTGGTTTTCAACCAGAGCTGCCGTTTTGATACCGGCTCTTTCCTCGAGGAGAATATTATTTTACGCTTTTTAACTATTTGGACTGTTATAATTTCAGTGTTTTTTTGCCTTATACACTTTAACCAAAAACAATGCAAAACATTGCGATTTTTATTTAAAGTTGTCATTTTTTATTATTCGTATTGACAACTCAGAAGAAAATGTGGTATGATAATAGAACAGTAGACATTTGAATATCTTATCAAAGGTAATGATGGGAAAAAAGAACGCTGATCAGCTTAAGAGAGCCGTTGGATGGTGTAAAACGGTGCGTGACGCGGTGATAACTCCTCCCTGAACTGCTGACCGAAAAGCTTTTGCCAAGTAGGCTCAGACGGGCTTCTCCCGTTACAGAGAATCCGTATTTGATGGAATACGGGCTAAGTGGGTTTTATCACCAAGAAGAGTGGTACCGCGGAGAAAGCTAACTTCGTCTCTTTTATTCAAAACAGATTTTTTCTGTCTTGATTAAAAGAGCTTTTCTGTTATATGGACAAAAATGACTTGCGAAAGGGGAATTATATGAAGGGTTTTGAAAAATATACAAGACAGTTTTTCGATGTTGAAAATCCCACCATGGACTGGGCAAAAAAATCGTACATAGACCATGCGCCGACATGGTGCAGCGTTGACCTGCGTGACGGAAATCAGGCGCTTATCGTTCCGATGAGCCTTGATGAGAAGCTTGAATTTTTCAAGGTGCTCTGTGATGTCGGATTTAAGGAAATAGAAATAGGCTTTCCGGCAGCGTCTGAGACGGAATACGAATTTTGCCGTACTCTTATCGAGAGAGACCTCATACCGGACGATGTTTCCATACAGGTGCTT
>CALXSX010000058.1 GCA_944391265.1 uncultured Clostridia bacterium
TGAACTTTCTTGATAAATTCACTGATACGAAGCCGTTTGTTAAAATTGGAATGGAGCTTTTCTATGCTGAGGGAGCGCCTATAGTCCGGGAAATTAAAAAAAGAGGTCATAAGATATTTCTTGACCTTAAGCTTTGCGATATTCCAAATACAGTAAAAAAATCAATGAAGGTGCTTTCAGCACTTGACGTAGATATGTGCAATCTTCATGCGTTCGGAACGATAGCAATGATGGAGGCGGCCATTGATGGACTGACTCGCGATGACGGCACCAGACCGCTGCTTATAGCTGTAACACAGCTCACATCAACGAGCGAAGAGCGCATGAAGAATGAGCTTCTTATAAATGAAAGCCTTGATAAGGTTGTCATGCACTATGCTAAAAATGCACAGAAAGCCGGGCTCGACGGTGTTGTTTGTTCGCCGCTTGAAGCAGGGAAGGTTCATGATATATGCTCTCCGGCTTTTCTTACGGTAACGCCCGGGGTTCGTTTTGCTGACGGCGATGTCGGTGATCAGGTAAGAGTGACAACGCCCGCCAAAGCAAAAGAGCTTGGCTCTGACTATATAGTTGTTGGCAGGCCGATAACATCCGCCGTCGACCCTGTTGGCGCGTATAAAAGATGCGTATCCGAGTTTATTGGCTGACATAATACAAAGCTCCGCATATTTGCAAACGGTGTATTTGCCGTTTGCTATGTGCGGAGCTGCAAGCTTTTCTTTAAGCAATTTAAAACTTCATTTGAACTGCGCATTTTCATTGCCGCATCGGCTATGAGGTCGCAGTCCTTTTTTGTGTATCGAGAGATTATTTCTCTTGTTTTTGTAACTGATGCCGGAGATACGCTGAATTCGTCAAGACCAAACGATATAAAAAGAGGTATTAAGAGTTCGTCTGCCGCTGCTTCTCCGCACATGCACACAGGTATTTTTTCCTCATTTGCGCATTTTATTGTGTATTTTATAAGCCTTAAAACAGCGGGAGAATATGTGCTGCAAAGCTCAGACACGGAGCTTTCACCTCTGTCAGATGCTGTCGTGTACTGCGTGAGGTCGTTTGTTCCTATACTGAAAAAATCTGCCTCTCTTGCTAGTATATCGGATTCTGTTGCTGCCGCCGGTGTTTCTATCATAACTCCTGTTTTTATCGATTTGTTATAGCTTATACCCTCACTGTCTAACTCATCCATAATTTCTTTTATGATTCTTTTTGATTCTGTAAGCTCATCAAAGGATGTTATAAGAGGGAGCATGATTCTGAGATCCCCAAAAGCTGAAGCTCTCAATAGGGCACGAAGCTGGGTTTTAAACAGTTTCTGTCTTTTGAGACAGAGGCGGATACCCCTAAGCCCAAGAAATGGATTATCCTCTTTTTTTAGATTAAGATATGGTATGTCCTTGTCGCCGCCAACGTCGAGAGTCCTGAGAACAAGCGGTTTTCCCCCAAGACTATTAAGCGTGGATTTGTATATTGAAAACTGTTCTTCCTCGGTAGGCGGCTTTTGTTTCTGAAGAAAAAGGAATTCCGTTCTGAAAAGCCCGACTCCTTCTCCTCCGCTGTTTAATACAAGCTTTATATCGTCAGGGGTGCCGATGTTGCATAAAAGTTCAAATTCTGTCCCGTCCGCTGACCTGGTTGGCAGATTTTTGTAACCTGCAAGGCGATTTTTCTCATTTTCAAAATCTGTTTTCAGCTTGTTATATTTTTGAAGTTCATTTTCTTTCGGATTGATTATGACCGTACCGGCTGAGCCGTCGGCAATTATGGTATCACCGTTTTTTACAGATGACAGGACGTTTTTTATGCTTAAGACCGCAGGTATCCCAAGGCTTCTTGCTAAAATAGCGGAATGTGAAGTTTTTCCTCCTGTTTCAGTCACTATTGCCGCTACGTTTTCCTTGTTCATAGATGCAGTCATAGACGGGGTAATGTCATATGATACAATTACAGTTTTCGGGGGAAGGGTTGCCAGATCAGTGTCATTAGCCCCTATTAGAATCTTTAAAACACCATTTTTTATATCTCTAATATCGTCTGCACGCTGCATTATTAGATCGTCTCCGCTTGCTAAAAACATATCAGAAACCTTATTGCACGCTGTCTCAAGAGCCTTTTCAGCACATGAACCGTTTTTTATATTCTGCTTTATCTCATTTGTTAAAAAAGGGTCTGTGAGCATGATCGCATGACCGGCAAGTATTTCTGCTTCGTCATCTCCTGCGGTTGCTCTGAGTTTTTCAGATATTTCAAAAGTTTTCTTTGAGTATTCTGATGCGGCTTTTTCAAACCTGCTAAGTTCAAGGTCCGGATCTGTATTGTCAGGTTCGATGTATTCAAGGCTGTTTGCCCTGACAACAACTGCCTTGCCAATCCCTATACCGGGTGATGCGTTTATTCCGCTCAGCATTTTACCGCCCCCTTAAACTTATTCTCCAAATCCGCTTTCTATAAGCTCACTGGCTTTTTCCATTGCTTTTTCTTCGTCATCACCGTCACAGACTACTGTAACTGTACTGCCGAATTTTATAGCTCCTGACATAAGGTGCATGACGCTTTTTGCATCATAGCTGTTATCTCCTATTTTAACGACTACGCTGCATTTGAATTTTGACATCGCCTGGGAAAACGTCATCGCCGGACGCATATGGAGTCCCTGAGCGTTTGTTATAACAAAATCTTTTGATATCATAAAGGTTCTCCTTACTACTTAGATTGAACTGTGATAGGTTTTTTTAGAACGCTGATCAGGATGCTGCTAAGCGCTGATCCTGCTGCAAGCGCAGCAAGGTAAAGAAGCCAATTCCCAACAACAGGAAAGACAAATATACCGCCATGCGGCGCCATAAGAGTGCACCCAAATGCCATCGACAAAGCTCCTGCAAGAGCAGAGCCTGCAATACATGATGGGATTATTCTAAGCGGATCAGCAGCAGCGAATGGTATTGCGCCTTCTGTTATAAAGCAAAGTCCCAATATATAATTTACAATTCCTGATCTTCTGGCATCAGGTGTAAATCTGTTTTTAAAAAAGGTTGTGGAAAGCGCAATTGCAAGCGGAGGGACCATTCCTCCAATCATTACTGCTGCCATCATGTCATAGTTGCCGCTTGATATTGAAGCTGTTCCAAAAACATACGCTGCTTTGTTAAATGGACCTCCCATATCAATTGCCATCATTCCGCCAAGAACTGCACCGAGCAAAACCTTGCTTGCCGTGCCCATAGCTGCAAGACCGGACTCCAGTGCCGAATTTATCAGCCCCATAACAGGATTTATCAAACATATAACGAGGGCTGTTATGAGAACCCCGAAAAGCGGATACAGCAAAACAGGCTTTATTCCATCAAGCGATTCCGGAAGTCTGGAAAATACCTTTTTTAAAAAATTAACGATTATACCAGCTGCGAAGCCAGCAAAAAGTGCTCCCAGAA
>CALXSX010000059.1 GCA_944391265.1 uncultured Clostridia bacterium
GTATGCCTTGCTGACCTCATAACTAAATTCACGCTTGAACAGTCCGAGTTCTCTCTCTAATCGTTCGCTGTGGTTTTTCTCTTTGATGTAAGCGTTTCCAAAAAAGATAAAACCAAAGAATAAAATAAAGAATATTCCGAATGCTACCCACAGCGCCCAGCCGTCAATGTAAATGCAACTCATTTTTATTCCTCCTCGATTTTATAACCTGTGACTCTCTCGATTTTACAGCGGACAATAAAAGAGGGTTTCTTTCCGTGCTCTATCTTGTTGAGCGTGGTCGGACTTATCCCTATTTCAACCGCCGTTTCCATTTGTGTTTTGACATTATCATTACGATAACGCAGTATAGCTTCCTTTGCTGTCATTGTATCACCTCTTTCGACCTGTCATCATCAGTGCAAGGCGGTCAACCCTTGCAGACGGCTTGCGCCGTTTCGACTATCTATTTATTATAGCTAATATTTCGGGTCTTTTGTGCACAACCATTCTTTTTGCGGTCATTTCATCTATTTGACCGTTGGTAAACTTTACGATAAATTCAGCTGCACGGTTTACGCTGTCCCAAAAATATCCGTATTCAACATCTTGCTGTTCTTCGGTTAATGTATCGTCCATTGACAAGTTATAATGTATGTCTGCTGCTGTTAAGTAAATGTTCAGTTCGTTCATTTTTATTTCCTCTTTTCTGTTTTATCGTCTTTCGACATTATTATGATACCACACTAATAAACATTTGTCAACACTTTTTTTTAAAAATAATTAAAATATTTTAAAAAGCAACAACAATCCACAATATATAGTGTTTGTGTTGACATTGCTTAATACATATGGTATAATTAAAGAGAGTATAAAAAGGCGGTGAGAAAATGGGGTAGAGAGCAAGAGACAAAATGAGACAAAATACCAAGGCGCAAAACTTGATGCGGCCTTGTTATTAGCAAACCCAGAATATACTGGGACTATAACAGAACTGGTCGCACAAGTGGGAATATCACGCGCCACATTTTACCGCTGGCTTGATGAAGATGAGTACAAACAATTCGTAAATGCTCTGATAGATAAATACACCGATTCGGAATTGTCCACGGTGTGGAAAGCGTTAATCGAACAGTGCAAGAACGGTAACACACAGGCAATAAAGCTATACTTTGAATTAAAAGGGAAGTATAAACAGGCTCTTGATATTTCGGGCGATGTAAAAGTAATATTTGAGGGCGGGGAAAATGTCCGAGATTAAGCGCGTTAATATTCCGGATATAGTAGGCGGCGGATATGGTGAGTTCTGGCGGTGCGATAAACGATACAGAGTATTAAAGGGCGGCAAAGGCTCGAAAAAGTCAAGCACAACGGCGTTAAACCTTATTTATCGGCTTATGAAAATGCCGCAGACGAACTTGCTTGTAGTCCGTCAGGTAATGAATACGCACCGGGATAGTACTTTTGCGCAGCTTAAATGGGCGCAAGATAGGTTAAAGGTCTCGCATTTGTGGGTTAATAATGTTTCGCCTATGGAAATGACATACACACCTACCGGGCAAAAAATACTTTTTAGGGGTTTTGATGATGTTTTAAAGCTGGCTTCAACAACCGTTTCAAGCGGTTACTTAAATTTTGTATGGATAGAGGAAGCATTTGAAATAGGCTCGGAGGCAGACTTTGATAAACTGGATATGTCCGTACCGCGTGGAGCGATACCGGATATAATGTTTAAGCAAACAACGCTTACATTCAACCCGTGGAGCGCCGAGCATTGGCTGAAAAAACGATTTTTTGACAATCCCGATAAAAATGTTGCTATATTTTCTACAAATTATATGTGTAATGAGTGGCTCGACGAAGCGGACCGGGAAGTATTTGAGCGAATGCGGATAGAAAATCCGCGCAAGTATGACGTTGCCGGACTTGGCAACTGGGGAATATCCGAGGGACTTATATATGAGAAATGGGAAGTAAAAGCCTTTGACTGGCGAACAATGGGCGAGGAAGACGGCACAGAATGGCAATACCGCGCGTTTTTCGGTCTTGATTACGGTTACACGAACGACCCGACCGCATTCGTCGCTTTCCTTGTAAACAAAATCGAAAAGATAATCTATATATTTGCGGAATTTTACAAAACAAAGATGTTGAATAGCGATATAGCTGAAGAAATAAAGAAACTCGGTTTTTCAAAAGAAAAGATAAGGGCAGACGCCGCAGAACCTAAAAGCAACGACGACTTAAAGCGTTTAGGAATATCCCGTATAATGCCGTCCGTAAAAGGCAGAGACAGCATAATCAACGGCATATCAACAATACAAGAATACAGAATAATCGTACATCCGACTTGCTCCAACACAATAGCGGAGCTTTCCTCTTATTGTTGGAAGAAAGACAAGAACGAAAACGGATTAAATGAGCCGGAGGATAAAAACAATCACATTATGGACGCTTTGCGTTATGGATTTTATGACGTGCGATTTTTTGAACCGAGAGACCCGAACAAGCGCATAAGATTGACACGTGATGAACGATACGAGAAAAACAACGGACTTAATGCTGATGATTTTATCGGGGGGTGGATATAGTGATTGCTTTAAATATAATTTGCGTGTGCTCTGTGCTTGTCTCTTGCGTTTTTATGCTTGCCGTGGGTATTTTTATCGGTTCACGCTGTAACGTGTTTAAAAGGCAAATACAAGAGCCTTTGACAGAGCAGGAAAAGAACGCGCAGCGCAAGGCAGAAAGAGAATTAAAGAATTTCTGGACGTATGACGGAAACAGTCAGCGTAAATCTGATTAAATCAGTTTACATAAATACAATGCCATACCATAGGCAGAAAGGATTATACAATGGAAGAAAATGCAACGATGACCACCACATCAACGGAGCAGGGGGAAACAAGCGTTAATGAAGCGGCAGAAGCTACACCACAGGCAGAAAGCACGCAGAGTGAAACGCCCACGAGCGACAGCACCGAAGCAGTCGCAGAAAGTCCGTTCCTTGAAATAAAGTACAATAAGGAGCTTAAAGGACTTACCAAAGAACAAGCGGCAGTATATGCACAAAAGGGAATGAAGTATGAGCAGAAGTATGAAAAAGAAGATAAAATGTTTGACACATACAAAAGCGCATACGCAAACCTTGAACGTATTGCTACATTGTCAGGAAAGAGCATAGACGAGTTTGTAAAAGGCTATGAGGGAAAAATAGACGAAGATTACAAAAACAAGCTTGTTGAGCGTTTCGGCGAAGACGAAGACACGATAAACGAAATGATGAGGTTATACTCAATCGATAAGCAGAATAGGCTTGACACCGCAATAAAGAATAAAGAAGCGGCAAAGGAACAGGAGGAAAAAAGCCTTAATCAGCGTTTGGCTGACGAGTTCGCAGAAATGCAAGAAGACTTCCCAGAGCTTACAGACTTCTCCGCATTACCTGACGGAGTGAAACAGGCAGCTTTCGGCGGAATGCCGTTAGGTTATGCCTATCTTTTATTTAAGCATAAAGAAGCAAAGAAAGCCGAAGCGGCGCAGAAAGCGCAGGCAGAAGCGGCGAAAAAAACAACAGGCTCTATGAACGCAACGGAGACCGAAGAAAGCACAGAAGCTGACAGGAGGTATTTAAAGGCGTTATGGGGCAGATAAAAAAGGAGTAATAATAAATGGCAAATAGTTTTTCTTACGCAGCAAAATATGCACCTGAACTTGATAAAATGATTGAGCAGGAGGCGAAAACGGGATTTCTTAAAGACAACGCAATGGGCGCTATGTTTGTTGGTGCGAACACCGTTAAACTTCCTCGCGCTACAATGATAGGTCTCGGAAATTATAACAGAGCGACTGGTTATCCGGCAGGCGATACCACGCTGACACACGATACCTATAAGCTTTCTCAGGAAAGAGGCAGACAGCTTTTCATAGACGCGCAGGACGCAGACGAAAGCGGAGTGCCTGACCTTGCAGGCAAACTTGTGGGAGAGTATAACAGACTTCACGTTATACCGGAAATAGACGCTTACACCCTGTCTAAAATAAGAGGTGTTGCGAATACCAATTCACACGCTAAAACATACACAGAAGCAACGGCGGTCGCTGATTTGCTTGAAGCTATAAACGATGTCGATGCGGCTATGGGTTATGACAGTTCTACATCAATAGTATCTTTTGTTGACCCTGTGATGTATTCAATTCTTATGACATCATCGGAGATTGACAGAATGATTACAATTTCTGATTTCAAGCAGGGTGGCATAAGCTTTAAGGTTAAGGAAATAAACGGCTGCGCTATTATTCCGGTAGCGGCAAACAGAATGAAAACACAGTATGATTTTAATGCCGGTGCTTCTTCCACTGCTGGCGGATTTACGCCTAACGCGAGCGCAAAGCAGATACACGCAATCGTAATGCCCAGAGACGGCGCGAGCCTTGTCGAAAAGGTAAACAAAGCAGACCTTCACGGTCTCGGAGAGGATATAAACAGAGACGGCTATGTAATTAACTTCCGTATCTATTATGACCTTTTCGTAAAAGAAAGCAGAAAGAATACAATATTCTCTATTGAAGAGACTGCATAAGCAAAACAAATTTAAAAAGGGGAGTGGATTTCTGCTCCCCTTTCTTGTTAGGAGGGAATTTAATGTTTAAAATGGTAAGCGAATACGGAAACGCAGTATATTATGTTGAAACAAAATCAGAAAAAGAAGACCTCGAAAGGCGCGGCTTCACAGAGGAAAAGATAGAAGAAGCAAAACCGACCACAAAAGGCAGAGGTGTAAAGAATGAAAGAGCAAAAAATTAAAACCGATTGCAAATCGATTTTTTCAGAATATAAAGCCGGTACGGAATATAAAGACTCAATCGGCGATAACGGAATTTATGAGCAGTCGAAGAAAAACGAGCGTTTCTATGTTGGCGACCAGTGGTATGGCGCAAACTGCGGAAACGAAAGACCGCTTGTGCGCAGGAATATTATAAAGCGTATAGCAGAATGGAAGCTGTCCTCTATTTCTTCCGCTCCTATTGCCGTGCAGTATAGCGCGGAGGGTGTAGGCAATAATGAGGGAATGAAAGGCAGAGAAGCCGAACTCGAAGCCAGTTTAATGAACGGTGCAAGAATAGAGGGAACAACCGAGGACGCAGAAATCAACGTCATAATGAATGTTCTGTCAAAGTATTGGAATACCACAGCCGAGCGCGTAAAGTTCGATGATAAGAAAGAAGAAGCACTCCGCAAGGCTTATATTTCAGGGACTGCGATTGCATATACATATTGGGATGAACGCATACAGACAGGCTTATATGCGGACGCTATGAAGCAAGTGCCGATTAAAGGCGATATTTCCCTTGAAATACTCGATGTTGAAAATGTTGTGTTTGGAGACCCGAACAATACAAGCGTTCAGGAACAGCCGTATATTATAGTATCACAGCGAATTGACGTTGAAGACGTTAAAAGAGAAGCACGTAGAAACAGAATATCTGCCGAGGAAATAGAAAAAATCGTCCCTGATAGTGCGGATAATTATAATATAAACTCCGGAACACGTGGCGAGGAAGAACCGACAAACTCCCAGCGTATTACAGTTTTGACAAAGTTCTATAAAGAATGGGACGATACAGGTGAAACATACAAGGTAATAGCGACAAGAGTTTGTGAAACTGCAACAATCCGCAAGCCGTGGGATACCGGATTAAGGCTTTATCCTTTCGCTAAAATGGTATGGTCTCCGCGTTATAACTGCGCTTACGGTGACAGCGACATAACATATCAGATACCAAATCAAATAGCAATTAACCGCGCTTTGTCTGCTGAAATATGGTCTATTATGGTATCTGGTATACCGTCACTTGTGGTAAACGGTGACACAATAGAAAAGGTTACAAACAATCCTGGGCAGATTATAAAGGTTTACGGTTCAAATGAAGATGTCGCCGGAGCTATGCACTATGTCTCCCCTCCGTCATTTGGCGCACAGCTTATAAATGCGGTAAACGATTTAAGTGCAAACACTCTGACCGACAGCGGAGCGAATGACGCGGCACTTGGAAATGTAAATCCTGATAACGCAACGGCTATAATACAGGCACGAGAAGCCTCTATACAGCCTATGCAGTTATATCAGAATAGATTTTATTCTTTTGTCGAGGATATAGCGCGCATATGGTGTGATTTTTGGCTACATCTTTACGGAGACAGGCGGCTTAAAATTTCTGACAATAACGGAACATATTATATAAACTTCTCTCCTGCACGTTATGAAAATCTTTTGATTACTGCACGGATTGATGTCGGTTCTTCTCCAATATGGAGCGTAGCGGCAACAATATCAACACTGAATAATCTTTATGCAAGTCAAATTATTGATAAAATACAATTCCTTGAAAGAATACCCGACGGCATTATAGACCGCAAGAGCGAACTTATACAGCAGGCGAAAGAAGAACAGGCGGCAATGCAACAGGCTATGGCACAGCAAGCCGCAATGCAGAGCGCAGCGCCGATTGCAACGCAAACACAAACAGGAGGTATGCCGCAGTGACAGCAAATGAAATATACAAACAGGCTATAAATCTTCTCGGATATTCTGACGGTAATACAGGACTTACACAGCGTACCAAAAGCCGTGCTGTGGCTATTTTCAATCTTGTTTATAACGATTTGCGGAGAATTTCAGGATTAGAAAGAAGTCCGATTGAGTCTATAAGCGATGAAATAGAATTACCTGATAAAGCGCTTGATGTTCTGACTTGTGGCGTAGCTTCGTATATTGCCTTATCCGAGGGCGATGACCTTATGCAAGCCGTTTACTCGGCTGAATATCAGCAACGGCGTACAACACTATCAGAGGTGACAGAAATTGACGATACTCTTCCGGTGGTTGATTAAATTTATAAAGGCGGTGTTAAACTTGGTTTTTCCTAAACTTAATGCAAAGGCTTCAAACACACTGAAAATAAATGATTTTTCGGGCGGTATAAATCTGCGTGACGGTTTAACCGAGATACTCGACAATCAGTCAACCGATGTT
>CALXSX010000060.1 GCA_944391265.1 uncultured Clostridia bacterium
CGTAACTCACCGGGGCATAGGTGAATATTTTAATAATATTGATGAACTTATCACCTATCATAAGGAGCTTGGCTGCAAGATATGCGGGCTTGGATGGATACCGCCGGAGTATCGCAAAACTACGGAGGATTTAAAGGGGTTTATATCCAGAATGAACAAGGTAGTAGAAAAGCTTAGTGAAAATGGCATTGAATTTGCTTATCATAACCATAGTTTTGAATTTATGAAACTGGGCGGCAAGTACATTATGGATATGCTTCTTGAGGAAACAAATTTTGACTTTATAGTTGACGTTTACTGGGTAGCGTATTCAGGGGTAGACCCTGCAAGATTTATAACAAAGCTTGGTAAAAGGGCAAAACTTTTGCATTTCAAGGACCTGGCGATAAGGGAAGAGAAAATCTGTATGTGTGAGGTAATGGAAGGCAATCTTGACTTCGACTCAATAATTGCGGCAGCGGACGAAGCCGGATCGATGGCGGCGTTTGTTGAGCAGGATACGTGCGACAAGGATCCTATAGAAAGTCTTGCTATAAGCTATAGAAACCTTAAAACAAAGGGATTTAACTAAACAATCTAAATGGGAAGAAAGTGATTTCCGATGAAAAACGGCTGTGTAGTAGGGTACGGCGCTATAGGCCCCATTCATGCGAAAGCGCTGAAAAAGATGAACTGTTTATATGGCGTATGTGATATAGACTCTGAAAAGATAAAGCATCTTGACAGCGTGAAAAAATATTCGAGTTATGACGACGTACTGCTCGATGAAAGTGTTGACGTAGTCCACGTATGCACACCGCACTATCTTCACGCTGAAATGGCGGGAAGCGCACTGGCGGCAGGGAAAGATGTTGTTCTGGAAAAGCCGGTGGGTATTGACAGGAGTTCAGTCTCAAAGCTTATGAACTATAGGGGTAAGCATAAGATTTGTATAATGCTTCAAAACAGAAAAAACCCTTCGGTTTCCTTGATGAAAAAGCTTATAGATGGCAGGAGATACGGAAATCTGCTGTCAATTAACGCTCAACTTTTGTGGAGCAGGAACGAGGCGTATTACGCCCATGACTCGTGGCGCGGAAAATGGGATACTGAGGGCGGAGGGCTCTTGATAAACCAGGCTGTGCACATAATTGATCTTGTTTGCTGGCTTGGAGGGGGATACAGTAGTCTAAGCGGGGGAATATCTACGAGAAAGCTTGGAGATGTGATAGAGGTTGAGGATACGGCCGATGCTGTTATAGAATTAAAAAGCGGAATTAAAGCCGTATTGTTTGCGACAAATTGTTATCCGGTTAATATGCCGATGAAGATAGAGGCTGTTATGGAAAACGGAATACTGCGTTATTCCGATAATATGCTGACACACATTACTGAAGATGATGTGGAGGTGTTGTCTTCAGACAAGAGAGATTTTCCAGGGAAAGCCTATTGGGGTTCCGGGCACGAGGACACCATCCGTGAATTTTACGATTTCCTGGACGGAAAAAGCGATAGCTACATAGATATTTCTCAGGCCTCAGACGCCATGAACGTAATTTTTGATATGTATAAAAAATAACCGGCATGACGCAGTTGTGCTTTTATAAAGTAAGGGTATGTTTAAAACTCGACAGCTTTTAAACATACCCGTTTTCTTTTATTTTATAGATAATTTATAAAACAGCTTAAGCAGATACGATACAACATAGCTTTGAACAATGGTATTTGCTACTTCCTCAATAAGTCGCGGAATATAAAAATAAGCGAAAGCAAGCTTAGAAAGGCTTGGCACAAAAATCATAAGGAGAAAAGTATTTGCCGTCGTTACTATAAGATTTGATATCATAAGTACTACAAGAACATTCAAAAAATTCTCAGAGTACATTTTCGTCTTTTTAAGTACGGAATTCAGCGCTGTAAGCAGCAGTGCTGCCGCCCCAAAGCAAATAGGCAGTGCCGTTAAAAATGAGGATTTGTCACCAAATTCCCCTAAAAACCGAGCATATGTTGTTTCAGTTCCGTACATAAAATAGTTGAAAAGACCGAATGCGATAAAAGCCGAAAATAAAATGACAGACGGGTAAAAAGGAAATTTTTTGTTTTTGAAATACTTCCATAAAAATCCTCGCAGTGCGCCTCCTGCTATAGCCGTAATAGTTATCGGAAGCAGGAAACCTCCGTCAGGTTTTATTAAAAATGCGAGAATGTCCATGATTCCCATGGTTACAGCGCCGTACAACGGTCCGAACAGCAATGACGGAAGCACTGAAATATAAGATGAAAAACCAATTCTCATTCCGGCACCGCCTCCGAAGTATATCATTTGGCTGAAGGACGAGAGAACTATGGCAATGGCGATGAACAGGGAGGTAAGCGTTTGTTTTTTTAACTGATTTTTCTGCATAAAAAAATCCCCTTTCAAAATACGCAGGGGCTGTAGTAAAAAAAATTTTTTAGTACAGCGGATGGGGTATTATACCGCAAGTACAACATAAATGTACTTTTCGTTCAGAAACTCTACTCCCATTTTCTGACACTTGACGCATAATACCTGCTCTGCAAAGTAATATAGATGTGCCTTTCAGGACACATCTATATATTACCACTTATGAAAGATTTAGTCAATAGTGAATTTTAACGATTTTTATTTCTAATTTTGGTTTTGGCATATGAGTTCTGATAGAGCCTCACCGATAAATGCGGCGCTTGTTTTTGCTTCTGACAGGGTGTTGCCGTTTGTTCCCATTTCAAGTATCAGGCTGTTTTCCGTCAAGTGCTGATTAAATCTTTCCTCGCGCAGGTTTATCGGGCGCATAAGCCCGGGAAATTTTTTGTCGCACAGCTGCTGGAGCTTTATAGAAAAATTGAGATTTTTTCTCCAGCCGGGGTGATTAAGACCTGTTCCGTCACTGCCGCAGACAAGCATCACCTGAGCGGCGTCTGCACCGTTTATATCGGCAGTCAGCTTTATTCTTGTTCCGTCACTTTTTACTATGGCGTCACGATGGACATCGAGCACCATTGCGATTGAAGGGTCAGCTGCAATTTGTTCTTTTACCGTTGTAAGAGATCTGCCGTATGCCCCCTGATAGCTTGGATAGTCGTGAACCGTTTTATCATGAATTACTGCAATACCATTTTCTTCAAGCTTTTGCTTTATTACTTCTCCAACGGCTATGACGTTTTTCTGTTCATCAACACTCCTGCTGTTGTCAAAAGCGACGGAGGAATCTTCAGGCGCATAGCTTTCCGTAGTGTGAGTATGAACTATAAGTACCTTCATATCTTTTGGAAATGATATAGACTCGCCCTGAAAATCTTCTGCCGTAACCTGATAGGTAGTTTCATTGCTTATCTGTGCAGGCTTTTCGTTTATTGTTTTCTCCTCTATTGGCTGTACACTTTCAGAGGGGGCAGGTGACTGCTCAGTTTCCTCTGATGCCTGAGGAGAAGGCTGAGGCGTGGCCGGCGCGGGGCTTGGCTCAGCATTTTCAAAAACAGAGCCATAGCTGCCTATTATTTCGTCCGGTGTTTTATTTTTCTCTTTAATTATAGCGTTTTTTATTTTTTCGATTAAAGACGGTTCTTCACCGTCCGGCAGTGCATCGGAAATGATCGAACCTGGATCTTCTGCCCGGAATACGGCGACTGTCTCCGGTTTGCTTTGACTTAACATGATTGCTCCGCAAGCGATTATAACACCGGCTGCCGCGGCGGCTATGATGTGTTTTTTTGTAAGAACAAAGCATTTCATATTTGTTTCCTCCGGTATTTTAAATCCGGCGACAGAGCCATCTAAGCTGTGCCGCACGGTTTTATTTAAGCATTTTTCAAAATGCACTTTTATTTGATGGCGGGTAAATACTCCTCTTTTAAATACCCTCTGATTTTTTCGAGCTCAATAGGAAATTCAACAACGCCTCTTGCGTAGTATGAAAGCTCATAAGGCTGATAAAATATAACGAGTCTCTGACCGTCAAGATAAAATTTATCTTCACGTCCTTTATCAATTTTCGGGATTTCCCAAAGATCGTGATATGTGTCCGGATCGTTTTTTATTAGCTCGTTCATTCGTTCTTCAAGTATGGACGGATACGTATCATCGTTAAATAAATCGGCGAGTGTAAGAAGCTGGCCTTTGCTTATATCATAATTTTTTGCCGACCACCAGGTGTTTCCGTGCATGCCGTTTAAATAAACGTATTTTTCGGTAACTACGCTTATCAGCTGTGAATCATTCCTTTTAACGAGCTGCCTTATCTGTATGCAAGGCGGCGTTTCGCTGCGGCTTTCAGTTTCGGCAGCTCTTTTTTCAAAATCTTCTATCCATGTGTCCGTTTCCTCGGAGAATACCTCGTTTAATTCACTGAACTCTCCGCTGTCAGTTCCTATTTTAAGTTTTTCCGCGTTGACGGAAACACCGTCTGTTTCATGGGAAATGTTTTCAAGCTGAATGTTATTTACGTTTTGCTCACAGCCAGAAGCGATTATGATAAATGCAATGACTGGCAGCAGCTTTATAAGATAATGCAAATAAGACCACCGCTCCCCTCATTTATTATCCTTTGAAGTGTTTCACGGAGCTTGTTTCGGGACTCTACCGGCATTCTCGACAGTTTGTTATGCAGCCCTTCGTTCACAAGTTCATACAGTGATTTTCCGAATATATTAGACTCCCATATTTTCTGCGGATCAGTCTCAAACTCTTCAAGCAAATAATGAACCAGTTCCTCGCTTTGTTTCTCCGTACCGACTATAGGGCTCACTTCCGTCTCTATTGTTGCCTGCATCATATGTATGCTCGGTGCAGATGCTTTCAGCTTCACTCCGAACCTGCCGCCTTGTTTAACAATTTTCGGCTCATCAAGCTTCAAATCCTCCGTTGACGGCGAAACTATGCCGTACCCTGTCTCACGTACACTTTTAAGAGCTTCGGCAATCTTGTCATATTCGCTTTTTTCAGCTGCCAAATCTTTCATTAGACTCATCAGCGACATTTCGTTTTCCACTTCAAAGCCCGTTTCCTCGCTCAGTATCTTATAATACATCTTTGCAGGGAAGACGGCTTTCATAACAACTTCACCTACTCCGAGGTCCATACCTTCAATGTATGCACTTTCAATAAATTCAAGTTCCGATATTTGCTTCGCAAGCGCTCGTGCATGACGCACTTTATTTACGCCGTTCATTTTTTCAAGTATAGACAGATTGAGCTGTTTTTTTAGCGGATGATTATTTGAAAGACAGGAAATCCATGCCGGGATTTTTATGCTTATTTCCTTAAGCGGGAATTCAAAAAGAACAGTTTCTATAACGCGGTGAATATCACTTGCCGTGAGATCTGCGCAGCTCAGTGCAATCACCGGAACACCGTATTCTTCTTCCATTTCACTTTTCAGATTCTGCGCGTATTCTGATTCGGGCTCGGCGGAATTTAAGAGTACGACAAAGGGCTTGTTTATTTCTTTAAGCTCAGTTATTACTCTTTTTTCGGCTGGAACATAATCCTCACGCGATATATCGGTTATCGTTCCGTCAGTTGTTATAACGAGACCTATGTTGGAATGCTCGCATATAACCTTCTTTGTCCCTATTTCAGCCGCGTCATAAAATGGGATAGGGGCATCGTGCCACGGCGTTGATACAAGGCGCGGCTGTTCGTCCTCTATATATCCCAGAGCCGAATCAACTATGTACCCCACGCAGTCTATCATTCTCACCTTGAGGTGAGCATTGTCACCGAGCGATATGTCAACGGCTTCGTTAGGAATGAATTTTGGCTCGGTTGTCATTATTGTTCTTCCGCCTGATGACTGAGGTAGTTCATCTTTTGTCCTCTCTGCTTGATAGCTGTTTCTTATGTTCGGTATGACCAACAAGTCCATAAATTTTTTGATGAATGTCGATTTCCCCGTACGCACCGGCCCGACTACGCCGATATATACCGCGCCGCCGGAGCGCTCAGCTATATCGCTGTAAATGTTGTATTCTGCCATAAAAATAAGTCCTCCTTAATTCATTCGTTTATTACAGCTATATGCTTGTGCGGGCAAGTTTATTACATAAATTAAAATGCAGTGTTTTTATACAGCTGTTTCATGAGTGCTTTCGCAAGAGCCCGCAGAACACCTTTTTATGGCAAAATCGTATTGACAACAAATTAAAAAAAGTATATAATAACTTAGACAAGATTTTTAATAATTATTTTTTGGGGGAAAATTAACGATGTACAATACGCTTTTGGCGCTCAGGCCTATAGGTTTGCTTATCATATCGAATATATTTATGACTTTTGCATGGTACGGGCATTTGAGATTTAAGCAGAGCGCTCTGTGGATAGTGATTTTATCAAGCTGGGGCATAGCGTTTTTTGAATATATATTTCAGGTACCGGCAAACAGAATCGGAAGCCAATATTATACAACAGCACAGCTGAAAATTATTCAGGAGGTCATAACGCTGACAGTGTTTTCTATTTTTTCCGTAACGTTTCTTAAGGAAAAGTTTACGATAAATTATCTGTATGCGTTTTTGTGCATACTTGGTGCTGTGTTTTTCATATTTAAAAAATGATGTAACAAACCTGTTGTTTTTGCTAATTTGCATGTTTTGATATATAATATAAAGAAAATGGAATTTCGGTAAGGCGCCTTATTTGCCTGCAATAAGTGCGTGTAAATTTTCAGCGGGCAGAAAGGTAATGTGAGTTTTTTGAAAAAGGGAACAAGAATCCTGCTTGCGCTGATGGGTCTTGACATCGGCGGCGCGGAAACGCACGTTATGGAACTGGCAAAGGAACTTAAAAGGCGCGGGGCGGAGGTGTTTGTCGCATCAAACGGCGGCGCTTATGTATCGGAGCTTGAAAGCTATGGGATAAAGCATATAAAAGTTCCGCTTCAAAACAAGAATCCATTTAATATGCTAAAGTCGTATTCGCTTTTAAAGAACATTATAACTGATGAGAAAATAGATCTCGTACACTCACACGCGAGAATACCGTCATTTATACTCGGAAAGCTTCAAAAAAAGATGGGTTTTCCGTTCGTTACGACTGCTCACTGGGTTTTCAGCACAAAATATGGGCTTAAATACATTACTGACTGGGGACAAAAAACGATTGCTGTAAGCGAGGACATAAAAAAGTATCTGATGGACAACTACAGAATCGATGAAAAAGATATTTTTATCACAATCAACGGTATAGATACAGACGAATTTTCTCCTGAGCGTGACGCTGAGCCTGCAAAGGCTGAATTCGGAATATCGGATTCAGACTATTGCATAGTTGCGGTAAACAGAATGGATACAGACAGGAGTCTGGCAGTTAAAATGCTTATAAAATCGGCGCCTGAGCTTAAGAAATCAATACCAGGACTCAGAATTATAGCAGTTGGCGGCGGAGATGATTACGAAAATGTGAAAAAGCTGGCGGATAAGGCAAACGATGAATGCGGTGCAGGAACAGTTGAGCTGACCGGGGCGAGGACTGATATTGGCAGGATTGTTTCGGCAGCGGATTTGTTCGTCGGAGTGAGCAGAGCGGCGCTCGAGGCAATGGCGTCAGGGAAAAATACTCTGATAGCCGGCAACGAAGGCTATATCGGAATTTTTTCAGAGGATAAGCTTGATACAGCGATAGACACTAATTTTTGCTGCCGGGGATGCCGGGCTACAGATGAAAAACAGATGGTGAAGGACATACTTGATTTTTACAGGAAACCGGACGCTGAGAAGAAGAAGATGTCTGAGTTCTGCCGCAAGGTTATCATCGATAATTATTCTGTGTCAAAAATGGTAGATGACTGCGTGAGGGCGTACGACAGTGTACTTTGATGGCATAGAAGCGGAACCGTTAATATTCGAGTATTGGGAGATATTATGAAAGAAATTGTTATATCCGGCTATTACGGCTTCGGAAACAGCGGAGATGATTCGCTGCTGATGTCCATAATACAGGGATTTGCCGATGAAGGGCTTAAGGACAATCTTGTGGTGCTTTCCTCAAACCCTGCCGAAACAATAGGGAAATACAATGTTAAAGCAATAAATAGGCTCAATCCGTTTTCCGTGGTTTGGCATCTTATAAGGGCAAAATTGTTTGTGTCCGGGGGCGGTACGCTTATACAGGACGGTACAAGCACAAAGTCGTTGCTTTACTATTTGTATCTTATAGCGCTGGCACGGATTTTAGGGTGTAAAACAATGCTTTATGCAAACGGAATAGGGCCTGTTACAAGACCGGAAAACAGGATACGGGTGAGAAAGATTCTTAATAAGACAGACCTTATCACCCTCCGGGACCGAAAATCACAGGAGGAGCTCAAGGCGCTTGGCGTGAGCACACCCGAAATAGTATTGACGGCGGATCCTGTGTTCACTCTTAAAGTGAGCGGTAGTGCTGACGAAATTAAAAAAAGGCTTGGGCTTGAAAAATATATATGTGTAGCTGTAAGGGAGGCAAGCTCGGAAAGCAAAACTTTTGCCGCCGATATTGCCGCTGCGCTTGACTTGGCGGCAGAGAAGTTTGGATTTGACACTGTTCTTCTTCCGTTTCAGAGAACGGACAGAGAAATAAGCGAGAAAATCAGTGACGCTATGCACTCAAAATCATATGTTGTTTGCAATCCTGCAAATGTGGGGGATTTGTTTGAGCTTATAGACGGCTCGCAGCTTTGTGTAGGCATGCGGCTTCATATGCTTATATATGCGGCATGCATGGGTGTGCCGCTCGTCGGAATAGTATATGATCCGAAGGTCAGCGGATTCATGGAATATTCAAACCAGGATTTGTTTATAAGCGCGGAAGATCTCACGGCGGACAACTTGTTTGAGCTAATAGACCGGTGTGCCGCCTCGCTGGCAGAAAGAAGAAATATACTGCTTGAAACAAGAGAGCGTTTGAAAGCGCTCGCGCTTAAAAATTCAAAGCTTGCTGCCGGACTTTATAACGGTTCCGCGGACAGAGGGAGAAGTAACCTTGAAAAATAATAAGCTGATAAAGACTGCCGGGATAATGGCAGTTGCTACACTGCTCGCGAAAGCTTGCGGACTTATAAGAGATTCTATGATTGCCGGGTATTTTGCCACCGGTGCGGCAGCGGACGCGTTTATGACTGCTTCAAAGCTGCCTACAATGCTTTTTGACATCGTTATAGGCGGAGTAATATCTGCATCGTTTATACCGATATTCAGTTCTGTCAGAGAAAACGATGGCAGGGAGAGGGCGGAAAAATTTTCGGGCAGGTTTATAACACTTGTTTTCAGCGTTGCGGTTATTATATCGCTGCTGGGAATTATTTTTTCCGGTCCTCTTGTTACGTTGCTCGCTCCCGGTTTTGAGGGAGACAAGCGTAATCTGACAGCACAGCTTTCTTCAATAATGTTCCCGATGATAATATTTACGGGGCTTGCATTTTCGTTTGTCGGAGTGCTTCAGTCTTACGGGGAATTCAGGATCCCGTCAATAATAAGCCTCGTTTCTAATCTGACGATAATCGCGTATTTTCCGCTGTTTGCGGACAGATTCGGGATTCACGGCCTCGCGGTTGCCATGCTTATAGCGTGGAGCCTACAGGTGGTTGTTCAGATACCGTCGCTTGTAAAATTAGGGTTTCGGCTCAGACCGAGTTTTAAATTTAACGATAAATACATTAAGGCGGCAATAATGCTTGCGCTGCCAATGCTCATAAGCACATGGGTACAGCCGCTTTACTCTATAATAAATTCAAGACTTGCTTCCGCCATATCAGGGGCACCGACTGTGCTGGAGCTGGCAAACAGGCTTTATATTGTTATGACAGGCGTATTTTCCTTTGTTGTCACGAACCTGATTTTTCCGAAGGTAGCAAAGGCAAATGCAGAGCATAATGAGGAGGAAGCAAAAAACCTTATCTCATTTAGCATAAAATCAATGGTTTTCATAATACTTCCGCTTACTGTGGGTATTATTATTCTTTCGCAGCCGATAACAAGTATAATTTACGAGCACAATAAATTTGACAGAGAAAGCGTTTTGCGCGTTTCGAGTGCGCTTAGGTGCTACAGTGTAGGCATGGTTGCGCTCGCGGTAAACGAAGCGCTCAGCAAATATTTCTTCGCAATGAAAAATTCAAAAACACCTATGCGAAATTCAATAATAAGCATGTTTTTCAACATAGCTCTTGCGTACTTGCTGTTTTATCTTTTTAAAACGCCCGGTCTTGCCTTGGCGGCGGCTGGCGGCAGCATATGCAACGCCGCTTTAAATGCTTTTTCGCTGAGGGACAGGAAGTTTTTTTCAAAATCAGATGCGGCAGTCTTTTTGAAGATGATTGTCTCGGCAGCGGTCATGAGCGCAGTCGTTTTCGCTGTTTACAGGTTGACATTACGGCTTCCGCTTGATGGGCTTGCATTGAACGTAGTAACGTGCGCCGCCTGCGGAGTTGTAGGGGTGCTGATTTATTTTGCACTTGCATTTGCTTTAAAAATAGATATAGTAACAGACAGGTTAGATATGAAAGGAAAGAGACGATGAACAGCGTTATTTTTGCATTTTTCTACGGCCTTGTGCTAAAGCTGCACGACGGTGTTTCCGGCAGCCGAATATGGGCTTTTTTTGGGAAGGTACACGCGATGTTTAGGAAAGGCTTTACCGAAAGTCTGATAATAAATTTGCTGAAAGCTGAATCCAAAACTCGAATATCGGTAAAAAGTACCGCTGTTAAGGTGCTGAGAATACCTGCCGGTTTTATCTCCGCCGTGCTGAAGATGCTGTCTCCCGCCATAGTAAGCTTTTGCGAAAGGTCAGTTATCGCAAAAGCATCTCACAGTTTTTTTAATGCAGCTGCCGCGCTGGATATTAGATTTTTTGGCGCGGCTGTTTTGGTGTATTCCGCTGCTTCGTTTGTAAAGTTTCTGACAGCAGGGCAGACAGTGCCGTACTTGATTGTGCCGGCGGTTATAGGTGCGTTTCTGCTTTTTGTAAAAGCAAGGCTTGCCGATTTCATTGACGGCAGCGCTGTATTCAGATTTATAAAAGGCTGTCTTGGTTTTGAAGATGTGAGCTTCAGGTTTCATAAACCATATGACAGAAGATTTGCGCTGTTTACAGGAGCTTTGATAGGTTTGATTTGCGCCGTCCCGTGAACGCTC
>CALXSX010000061.1 GCA_944391265.1 uncultured Clostridia bacterium
CGCTGCCGACACCGCATAGCAGGCAAAAAATGAAGCCTCGCTCACCTTAGATTTAAAGCTTTGTCCCATCAAATTAACAGAAGCCGATATTGCAGCAAGGCAGAAAAATAAAATAAGGTAATATGAAAGCTCCTGTATCTGTGAAGTTAGAATGTCGGTAATCCACGACAATATTCCTGAAGGTGAAAGCGAAAATTTGCCGCTTTGAATGGCATCAAATGTTTCTGAAAACAACGGCTCGCTTTTTATCAGCGGCTCCGCCGCGCTGCTACAGAAGATTAACTGCACCGATACACACCTCCAGAAAGCTTTTTATAATCGGCATGGAAAGAAACATTATGAAAAGCTTGCCTATCATTTCAAGCTTCGCTGATATTGCGCCCTGACCCGCGTCGCGGCAAATCTCGCTTGAAAATTCAGTTATATAGGCAACACCTATTATTTTTAGCAACAGCGAAAAGTATTTTTCATCTACTCCGCTCATATCAACTATTTCACGTATCATATCAAACACACTGCCGCGTGCTGACACTGCGTACGCTATCAGCAGCATGCCCGTCGCTATACCGACAAATATTGCAAATTCAGGTTTGTAACCTTTGAGCATTACGGAAAATACCGCTCCCGTCACCGCTATACCAACAATTTGAAAAATATTCACAAGGTGTCCTCCTAAAGATCGAATATCTCTTTAACAAGGTCGAACAGGTCACCTATCTGATTTACTATTATTACAAGCACCACAATAAGCCCGGCAATAGTTGTAAGCAGCGCCTGCTCCTCCCTGCCGGAACGCGAAAGAAGCTGGTTAAGCACAGCTACGATTATTCCTATTCCGGCAACTCTGAAAATCAAGTCTACCTCCATTTGTGCACCTCCGTCAAAGCAGCATTAAAACAATAGTTACTCCTGCAAGCACAAAGCCCTGCATTATAATACCGCTCTTCTCCTTTTTGTCACGCTGAGCAAGTGCCGCCGCGCTGTCAATGAGGGAAATAGTGTGATCAATCCGCGAGATCTGATCGTTAATTTCACACTTTCCAAGCCCGTCGCCAAGTGACAGCACTGCGTTTTTCTCATTTTCTCCGAACCCGTATTCAGCCGCCGTTTTTTCCACTGCCTCAGAAAACGCTCGCGCCGCACCAAGCTCCGGTATTTTTTCGCCGCACAGTATAAAACACTTGTGAGAGTGTCTTTGACCTATCTCAATAAAAGCTTCGGTAAGCGGAGTTTTCTTTAACAGCAGCTCGCTTTTGAGCTCGCATACGAGCCGCCGAAACTGCTCTATATTCCTGCACCTGCGTGCCAGAACAAACGCTCTGCCATATCCGAGCAGTGCAAATCCCGCAATTACGGCAGCCGCTCCTATAATTTTAAACATATACAAGCTCCTCAAAAGTACCGGCGCCATGCCTGTCCGACAAAGACACAACGCATTTAAAGCACGCCAAAAGCTCCTTCGGAATATCACACCGCCAGTCTCCGGCATGAGCAGTTGCAAGAACGCCCACGCCGCATTTTGCAGCGTCATAAATGGCAGCTGTATCAGAGCTTCCTATTTCATCAACCGCAATCATCTGCGGAGACATTGAACGTATCATCACTTCCATACCCTTTATCTTAGGGCACATGCTGAAAACGTCAGTATTGATTCCAAGATCAAAGCCGTCCTCGCCGCCCCCGCACGCCGCAAGCTCACCCCTTTCATCAACGACGCTGACGCTTATTCCGGAGTTCGACAGACTGCGTATCAGGTCACGCAGAAATGTCGTTTTCCCGCATCCGGGAAGTGAGACAATAAGCGTGCTTTTAGGCGCACCTCCATTATATACAGCGTCAAACGCCTTGTCCGCGGCGCCGATAATCTCATGTGCAAATCTAAAGTTAAGTCCGCATATGTCCGAAACGTATCCTCCGTCTGGAGTCATTGTTCCGCATATCCCTATCCTGTTTCCCCCTGCGGCGCTGATGTATCCGTTTTTTATCTGGTCCTGACACGAATACACGCTTGATGACGTAAGAAACTCTACTGCCTCCTCTATGTCGCGGCTCGTTGTTATGAGCGGATTTTTAAGCGAGGTCGAGATTTTACCGCTTTTCGACATATATTGCTTTGAATCGGCTGTGCAGACACAAACCGGTTTCCCGCGGCGAAGCCTTACCTCCGTTATGCTGTCGGTGTCAATCCCGTAAAAATACCGTCTTATCCTCAGCGGCAATAGCTCCGTTACACCGCTCCGCCTCAGTTCATAATCCTGTGTGCATATAAACATTTTTGCATTACTCCCTTTCTCGATTCGTTTTATACTTCATTGTATTACAGCTCTTTAAAATTTAGAACAACCTGTCCCTATTTAAGCTGTTATTCAAATTGCATAATTTTATTTTTCTTTTCCGGTTTTTTATTTACACTAAAAAGTATTGACAAAATTGAATTTAATGGTATAATAGTATTTGTAAATGAGTTTGTTTTACAAATAAGGACAGCTTAATATTTTGCTGAGACAAAGGTGTTTTATATTTATGAAATAGATATAGAATGCCTTTTTTTAAATATTACGGCGCATTTTGCGTTACTTAAATTATAGGAGGTATGTTTATGGAAACAGTAGCTGATATTTTTGGCAGCAAGGTGTTTAACCTTACAACTATGAAAGCAAGGCTGCCTAAGGAGACTTACAAGTCACTTGTTGAAACAATCAGGAAAGGCACAAAGCTCGATCCGGGCGTAGCTGAGGTTGTTGCAAACGCTATGAAGGACTGGGCTATTGAGAACGGATGTACTCATTACACGCATTGGTTCCAGCCGATGACCGGTGTTACGGCAGAAAAGCATGATTCGTTTATCTGCCCTACCGATGACGGAAGAGTTGTAATGGAGTTTTCCGGCAAGGAGCTCGTTATGGGCGAGCCGGACGCGTCAAGCTTTCCGTCCGGCGGACTGAGAGCGACATTTGAGGCAAGAGGATATACGGCATGGGATCCTACGTCATATGCTTTTATAAAAGATAAAACGCTTTGTATTCCTACAACATTTTTCTCATATTCAGGAGAAGTTCTTGACAAGAAAACTCCGCTTCTTCGTTCCATGGAAGCTGTAAACAAACAGGCTCAGAGAGTTCTCAAATACTTCAACATCGAGACGGAGCGCGTAGTTTCTTACGTTGGTCCTGAGCAGGAATACTTCCTCACCGATGCAGAGCTCTACAAGAAAAGAAAAGACCTTATGATGACGGGAAGAACGCTGTTCGGTGCTCCGCCGGCAAAAGGTCAGGAACTCGAGGATCACTATTTCGGTCAGATAAAGGACAGAGTTGCCGCATTTATGAAGGATGTTGATGAGGAGCTTTGGAAGCTTGGCGTGCTTGCCAAGACAAAGCACAATGAGGTTGCACCGGCTCAGCACGAAATTGCGCCCATATTCTCTACGTCAAACATCGGCAGCGACCATAATCAGCTTACGATGGAAATTCTAAAAAGGGTAGCAGCTCACCACGGCCTCGTATGTCTGCTTCATGAAAAGCCGTACGAAGGAATAAACGGTTCCGGCAAGCATAACAACTGGTCTCTTGGTACAGCTGAGGGTCTTAACCTTTTCAAGCCGGGTAAAAAGCCGATTGAAAACAAGATGTTCCTGATATTTTTGTCAGCAGTTATAAAGGCTGTAGACGAATATGCAACTCTTCTGAGAGTAGCAGTAGCGACTGCCGGGAACGACCACAGGCTCGGCGCTAACGAGGCTCCTCCTGCAATTGTTTCGATATTCCTCGGCACCGATCTCACCAATGTGCTCACAGCCATCAAAAATGGCGAAAAATCAACTGACAACGCAACACCTTTTCTTGAAACCGGAGTTGACTCTCTTCCGACGCTAAGAAAGGATTCAACTGACAGAAACAGAACCTCCCCGTTCGCATTTACCGGTAACAGATTTGAGTTCAGGATGCCGGGCTCCGCGCAGTCAATCTCGGGAATCAACATAATCATTAACACTATTGTTGCAGACGCTTTGTGCGACTTTGCAGACGAGCTCGATAAGGCTGATGATAAGGACAAATGCATAGATGAGATTATCAGGAACACTATTAAAGACCATGAGCGAATCATATTCAACGGAAACGGCTACTCAGAAGAATGGGTTGAGGAAGCGGCAAGGAGAGGTCTGCCGAACCTTAAGACAACAGCTGACGCTCTGCCGGAATTTGTGTCTGAAAAATCTATAAACCTCTTCGCAAAGCACGGTGTATTCTCGCCGATAGAGGTGCAGTCAAGATATGAGATACTCATTGAAGACTACACAAAAATACTTCATATCGAGATGCTTACAATGCTCGAGATAGCGCAGCAGGAGATTACCCCTGCCTGCATAAGCTATGCAAACAGTCTGGCAGAAGGAATAAGTGTTAAAAAATCGCTGAACATCGAAGTGCCCAGCGAAGTAGCGGTACTCAAAACAATTTCTGATGGTACTGAAAAACTCATTGAAAAGACAAAAGAGCTTAAGGAAATCTCAAAGACGATTCCGGAAGATGATGCACTTGAAACTGCTCAGTATTACAAGAACACGGTTATTCCTTGCATGAATGAGCTTAGGGCTGTGGCAGATTCTTTGGAAACTGTTGTTTCAAAGGATTATTGGCCATTCCCGACATACACAGACCTTCTTTACAGAATATAAATTGCATAAGCTAAGAACGGGTGCTTAAAACCAAAAGGTTTTAAGCACCCATTTTTAATACAGCAAGAAAATCACACGCATGCAATGCAAGGCAATTATGCAATTTTTACAAAGAATACAATACAGCGACAATAGCTCCGCTATATTGTTATTCCCTGACACCGCTTCTTGATGTCTGCTGCTATCTCAAAGTTTTTAATATATTCATCATTTCTCTATCCCTTCCCTTGCAGGTATGCCTTTATCAAACGGGTGTTTTATTTTTTTCATCTCCGTCACGTAATCAGCCAATTCCAACAGCTCAGGCGAAGGATTTCTGCCGGTCAGCACAACCTCAAGACCAGACGGCTTGTTTTCTAAAAGACCTATAAGCTCATCTTCGCAAAGCGTACCTGTACATACTGCGCCAAGAGCTTCATCAAGCACAAGCAAATCGGTCCCTTCTTCGTCTGCATCCGCAAACAATCGCCTTAGTGCAGATGTCTGCGCGTCCTTACACTGCGCCTTTTCGTCTTCGGTCATCTCAAACGTAAACTTTTTTGCAGCATAGCAGATTTTAACGCTTATGTTCTCTATTTTTTCAAGTGTCTTTATCTCAGAGCTTGTCCCTGTTTTCAAAAACTGAGCAAACACGATTTTAAGTCCGGCACCTGCCGCTCTGACGGCAAGCCCAACTGCCGCACTTGTTTTTCCCTTTCCGTCGCCGCAGTAAATATGCGTCAATCCAAGTTCTTTTTTCATTTTCCTCTCCTCATAACTGAATATATATAATCCATATCAAGACATTTGCGAATGCTGCCAGCCAAAATATCGTACTGCTCCTGCTTGTAAGCATCAATATCAAAGGCTTTTACATCGTCTGCATTCATTCACGTGTTTCATGCCGCTTATCCGTTTAATATGTCATCGGCTTGAAAAGTATAGGATTCATTCTGAAATCGGGGCATATATTAAAAAATCAAAATAGGGAGCAAAAAACTTAATCTTTTGCTCCCTATTACAGCTAAATTTACTCAACCGTAACAGACTTTGCCAAGTTCCTCGGCTTATCTATATCGCAGCCCTTAAGCGACGCAACGTAATACCCGAAAAGCTGCAGCGGTATTACTGCAAGCGACGGCATGAAAACAGATTCCGTACCAGGAAGCTCTATAATGTAATCTCCGCAGTCGCTCTTGTGTTGCTGGCTTTCCTTCGTTACACCGACAACAACTGCTCCTCTCGCCTTAACCTCCTTGATGTTGCTGACAGTCTTGTCAAACAGCTCATCATTGGTAGCGAGCGCGACAACAAGCGTCCCTTCTTCTATAAGAGATATCGTGCCGTGCTTCAACTCTCCGGCAGCATACGCTTCCGAATGTATATACGAAATCTCTTTGAGCTTCAGAGAGCCCTCAAGACTTACAGCGTAGTCAAGATTTCTTCCTATGAAGAAAATCGAATGGCTGTTAAAGAACTTTGACGCAAGAAACTGAACCTGATCCTTACTCTTAAGTATTTGTGCAACATAATCCGGAAGCTTTTTAATTTCAGAAACCAGCTTGTCGTACTCTGCATTGCTTAGCCTCCCAAGCTTATCTGCCATGTAAACGGAAAGCATATAAATAACGGAAAGCTGCGTTGAATACGCCTTTGTTGTGGCAACAGCTATCTCAGGGCCCGCCCACGTGTAAAGCACATCATCCGACGCGTTTGCAATGGAGCTTCCTACAACATTTACTATGCCTATTGTCCTCGCTCCCTTTGCTTTAGCTTCCTTGAGCGCAGCAAGTGTATCGGCAGTCTCGCCCGACTGGCTGATTATTATTGCAAGGTCGTTTTCCGTAACTATCGGGTCACAGTATCGGAATTCAGACGCTATTATCGTTTCAACCGGTATGCGGCACATCTTTTCTATGACATACTTTCCGACAACACCAACATGGTAAGCGCTTCCGCAGGCAATGATATATATCTTGTTTATTCTTGAAATATCATCACCGGTGAGTGATATGTTGTCAAGGACTATCCGTCCGTTTTGTATTCTCGGATTTATAGTCTCGGAAAGAGCCTTTGGCTGCTCCTCAATTTCCTTCATCATGAAGTGCTCGTAGCCGCCTTTTTCCGCGGCGGAAATATCCCAGTTTACGGTAAATTGCTCTTTCTTTATCTCTTCACCGTCGATGTTGTATACTTTCACGCTGTCCTTTTTGAGAACCACTATTTCATCGTCTTCAAGATAGTAAATGTCCCTGGTATGATTAAGTATTGCCGTAACATCAGATGCAACAAAATTTTCACCGTCGCCAAGGCCAACAATAAGCGGGCTCGCTTTTCTGACTGCTATGAATTCATCAGGGTGATCAACCGCAAGTATTCCGAGCGCATACGAGCCGTCAACTCTTTCTATTACCTTGCTCATTGTTTCAATCATGTTGCCATTGTAATAATACTCAAACAGATGTGCTATGACCTCGGTATCTGTTTCGGAAATGAACTTTATGCCTTTGTCTATAAGCTTTTTCTTAAGCGGAATATAGTTTTCAATAATTCCGTTGTGCACCACGGCAAATCTGCCTGAGCTCGAAAGGTGAGGATGCGAATTCACATCCGAAGGCTCGCCGTGAGTAGCCCATCTTGTATGACCGATACCCACATTGCCAATTACAGCTTTTCCGCCGTCGGTAAGCTCAGACAGCACTGACAGTCTGCCGCGCGATTTTTTCACTTCAATCTTGCCTTCGGAAAATACAGCTATTCCGGCAGAGTCATAACCCCTGTACTCAAGCTTTGAAAGGCCTTCCAGCAAAATAGGAGCCGCCTGCTTATCTCCGACATATCCGATAATTCCGCACATAATAATCCTCCATAGTATTTTCATGTTTACCGTCCGGAAATTTGTATTAAATTTCCGGTACTACTCAGATATTTTACACTATTTTCGGTAAAAAATCAAGTCTTTTTTACCGAATTTATAACCAAACAGGGTCATGCGGCAAAAAAATTTTTTTCGGTTTTGTACATATTTTTTCAAAATACTGTATACTATTTAATTTTTTTATGGTATAATAAACTCTATAATACAAAATAATGCAAAGCTTTACCGCGGAGGTGCCTTAATTTTGAAAAATGAACGCAAAAACGAAAAAGCCATACTTGCCGGGCTGCACACTGGGTCATCGGATTCGCTCAATGATACAACCGATGAATCCATAAATGAGCTTGAGGAGCTCGTAAAAACAGCCGGTGGCATTGTTGTCGGTGTTCTCATTCAAAACAGAAGTGAAATTGAGCCGGGCACGTATCTTGGTGAAGGCAAGCTCGAAGAGCTCAAAGAATACGTAGGCGCGCTTGAAGCTGATATAGTCGTTTTTGACAATGAGCTGTCACCGATACAGCTGAAAAACATAACTGACTTTCTCGATGTCAGAGTTCTCGACCGTTCCATGCTGATACTCGATATATTTGCCATGCGCGCAAAAAGCGGCGAGGGAAAGCTGCAAGTTGAGCTTGCCCAGCTTAAATATACTCTGCCGAGGCTGCGCGGTTTAGGTGCACAAATGAGTAGAGCAGGAGCCGGTATAGGTACAAGAGGCCCCGGTGAAACACGTCTTGAAACCGACCGCCGCCATATAAACAGAAGGATTCATGCGCTTGAGGTTGAAATAAAAGAAATAAAGAAGCACCGCGACCTTATAAGAACGAGAAGAAAAAAAGACAGCGTTATAACAGCGGCACTTGTCGGCTATACAAATGCCGGGAAATCAACTCTTATGAACGCGCTCACCGATGCGGACGTTTTTGCCGAAAACAAGCTTTTTGCAACACTCGATCCGACATCAAGAGCGATAACTCTCCCTGACAACAGGCAAATACTGCTTGTTGACACGGTAGGTTTTATAAGAAAGCTGCCACATCACCTCGTGGAAGCATTCAAATCAACACTTGAAGAAGCCGTTGTGGCAGATTTGCTGATACACGTCATAGACGCGTCAAGCGATTCGATGGATGATGAGATAACCGTCACAAAAGACGTTCTTGTATCGATAGGAGCAATGAACAAGCCTGTTATAGGCGCATACAACAAAATTGATAAATGCACCGACACTGCCGGGATGAGAGCCTATGAAACAAACGTTTATATAAGCGCAAAGTATAAAACAGGGCTCGGCGAGCTCATAGAATCCATTTCTGAAAATGCACCCGGCAGGAAGCGGAGATACTGCGCTGTAATTCCGTATTCCGACGGCAGACTTTTAAGTTTCATACATGAAAATCAGAAGGTTCTTTCAGAGGAGTACACAGAGGGCGGTACGAAAGTTGAGATGCTTATAGACGATGAGACCTGCGAAAAGCTAAAAAGCAGCGGTATAGCGCTGATTACCGTATGATTTATTTCAGAAAGGCTGTGATCGGGCAATATGTCAGTTAAGACCTGCTACAAAACAGTAAAAACTTCGTCATCAACGCTCATGACAGAAAAAAAATCGAAGTTCATATCTACAGTATATCCTGTATCAAGCGAGCAGGAAGCTATAGAAAAGCTTAACGCCGTTAAGAAAAAATATCCGGACGCCACCCACAATGTTTACGCATATGTGATAGACGAAAATAATATTTTCAGGTACTCGGACGACGGCGAGCCCTCCGGCACCGCTGGAATGCCCGTGCTCGACACGATACGCAAGGAAGGCGTCGTTGATGTGCTCGTCGTAGTTACGCGCTATTTCGGCGGAACTCTCCTCGGTACCGGCGGGCTTGTGCACGCCTACGGGGCGAGTGCCAAATCCGGTCTTTACGCAGCCGGGATAGTGACGAGAACTCTTTGTAATGCAGTTTACATAAAGACAGACTATCAGATGATAGGGAAAATAAATCACGCAGCTGAAAAAAGCCCGTATATCCTAAGCGACACCGTCTATGATGACAAGGTAACATTTATCTTGCTTTGCAAAATCGAAGATACTGAAAAGCTGATTGCGGAATTTACGGATCTAACAAACGGCACGGCAGAAATAACAGTAATGAACTCGGAATACATTGACTTACAGATTTAATTTTAAGCTTATGCATCAATGAAAGGATTGTTGTAATCATGGTTAAAAAATTTATTTTATTGAGTGTTTTTACCGTTCTCCTCACATCGTGCGCAAACACGGCGCAAACGCAGCTGCCGCCCGCGACAACCGCTCCGTCGAACATAGCCGCGGAAAAGGAAACGGCTGCCCCGCCCACTCTGATTCCTGAAAAGGAGCCGGAATACGTACCGGTAGCTCCGTTTGACGTGACGTCGTCTGCAAGCATGACCAAGGTAAAATCGTACAGCGGCTCAATACTTTCGGAAGACGGCGATGAGCTGACGCTGTATACATCTGCTTTTAAAGAAAACGGCAAGTTTGTACGGGACGACAGCGCCGATTGGCTTCTTGAGCTTAAGTTGGGAGACGGCAGCTATTATGTTCTTTACAGCGGTTTGGTATCAAACGGCAACATATATTTTGATGTCGTAAGTTTTGACGAAAAAAATTATATCCTCGTTCGCGAAATATCCACAGCTGCCGATTACACAAAGGTATTCTGTGTAAAAGACGGCGAAATTTGCGAAACAACGGAGCTTGACCTTAACACTCTTTCCCAGAAAAATACAAACCTGCTCTACTCGTCAGTTCCGTTTTACAGATGATGAGAGAAGAAATAATCTCACAGGCGCAAACGCTCGGGATAACAGAAATCGGCTTTGTCGACCCTCATGATTTAGCGTGCCGGAAACCGGATTCGAGCCATGCTTTTTCAAATGAAAGCAGCTCGGGAGTGTTTGACATAATGACGGATGCAAAAACGATAATAGTGTTCCTGACAGGGTACCTGCCTCACGAAACGCCGGAAAATTTATCTGTTTACGCCGCCGGAAAGGATTATCACGCAGTATGCCGCGAAATAGCCGAAGGCATTGCTCAGCCAGTTACCCAACGCGGCTTTGACATAAAAATACAGGTTGACAACGGATGTCTGAACGAACGCACTGCGGCAAAGCTGGCAGGTCTTGGAATAATCGGTAAAAACGGTTTTCTGATAAACAAGAAATACGGCAGCTACTGCTTTATTGCCTGCATAATAACAAACTGCAAAATAGAAAAGTCAAAACCGCTTGCCGGCGAGTGCCTTAAATGCGGTCTTTGCGAGAGCTTCTGCCCCGGCGGTGCGCTTAGCGGTGCTTCATTTGACGAAAGCAGATGCGCCTCCTATATCACGCAGAAAAAGGGCGTTCTCACGAGTGAGGAAAAGCGCATTTTAAATAAGTCAAAAAGCGCCTGGGGCTGCGACATATGCCAAAGAGTATGTCCTATGAATAAAAATGCAGAATATACAAATATTCATGCATTTTCTGAAAATCTTGTGCTTCGCCTCTCCCACGAGGACATATCAGGGCGAGAATTCCGCAGGAAATATGCAGACCGTGCCTTTTCTTGGAGAGGAAAAGGGGTAATTGACAGAAACTTGTCGATTCTTAACGGAAAAGAATGATTTTTTTAATCCAAATTTGTTGTATTTAATAGTTGAATTTTTATGCATGGTAATGTATAATTATGTTTGAATTTAATTTTGATACCGAGGGATATTTATGATTGAAGAAATAAAAGCTATGGACAAAAAGTATTATATGAACACGTTCGGCGACAGGCTGAACGTTTGCTTTTCCGAGGGGAAAGGTATAAAGCTGATTTCCACGGAGAACGAAACATATTACGATTTTCTTGGCGGAATAGCAGTAAACGCCATAGGTCACTGCCATCCGTACTTTGTAAAAAAGGTGTCCGAGCAGGTCTCCAAACTGATTCATACATCTAATCTGTACTACATAAAATCCCAGGCAGAGCTCGCGAAAAAGCTCGTTGACAGCACTTGTATGGACAAGGTTTTCTTTGCGAACACCGGCGCCGAAGCTAACGAGGGCGCAATTAAGATCGCAAAAATATATTTTTACAAAAA
>CALXSX010000062.1 GCA_944391265.1 uncultured Clostridia bacterium
ATTTTTTTGTTGCATAAATATCATTCAGCAGATGGCTGCAATTTGTTTTGAAAGGAATGAGTGTCGATGAAAGAAAAGATTCAGAAGATCAAAGAGCTTGTGGAGAAAAACCTTGAACAGGCAACAGATCTTGAAGCTCTTGAGAACATCAGGATCAAATTTTTAGGTAAAAAGGGTGAACTTACGGCAGTGCTCAAGGGAATGGGATCTCTCTCACCGGAGGAACGACCCGTTATAGGCGCACTTGCGAACGAAGTAAGGGCATTTTTGGAAAGCCAGATTGAAGCTAAAAAGTCACAGATACTAAAAAAAGAACGTGCGGAGAAAATCAAAAGTGAAACTCTTGATGTAACAATGCCCGGCAAAAAGTCTGAGCTAGGCAAAGTGCATCCGCTCACTTCGGTGATGAATTCAATAAAAGATATTTTCCTTGGTATGGGATTCTCTATTGCTGACGGTCCGGAGGTTGAGTACGATTATTACAACTTCGAAGCGCTTAACATTCCCCCTAATCACCCGGCAAGGGACACTCAGGATACGTTTTATATCAATGATAAAGTAGTTCTCAGGACCCAGACGTCCCCTATGCAGGTACGAATTATGGAACAGCAGAAGCCTCCGATAAGAGTTATCGCGCCCGGCAGAGTTTACAGAAGCGACGCACTCGACGCAACACACTCTCCAGTGTTCCACCAGATAGAAGGTCTTGTTGTTGACAAGGGAGTTACAATGGCAGATTTGAAAGGAACGCTCGAAATGTTCATCAAATCCCTGTACGGTGAAGAAACTAAGGTCAGATTCCGCCCTCACCACTTCCCGTTTACAGAGCCGTCAGCAGAAGTCGATGTTGCCTGCTTTGCCTGCGGAGGAAAGGGCTGTCGCGTCTGCAAGGGTGAAGGTTGGATAGAAATACTCGGCTGCGGAATGGTGCACCCGAAGGTTCTTGCCAACTGCGGAATTGATCCTGAAATTTACTCGGGATTTGCATTCGGATTGGGACTTGAGCGAATTGCCATGAGAAAATTTGACATTGACGATATACGCTTGTTCTTTGAAAACGACTTGAGATTTTTGAAACAATTTTAATTTCTGAGAGGTGAGATAATATTATGAAATTACCAATGAGTTGGTTAAATGATTACACTGATGTAAACGGAATAAGTCCTAAGGAATACTCCGATGTTATGACCATGACAGGTTCAAAGGTTGAAGGCGTCGAAAACTTAGGCGCTGAAATAAACAAAGAAAAAAAAAAAAAAATCCTTGACATAAAGCCACATGAGGATTCAGATCACCTTGTAATCTGTCAGGTGGATATAGGCAGTGAAATTCTGCAGATAGTTACCGGCGCACCGAATGTAAAGGTTGGTCAGATCGTTCCGGTCGCTCTTAACGGCTCAACCCTACCCGGAGGAGTTCATATAAAGAAAGGGAAGCTCAGGGGCGTTGAATCAAACGGTATGCTATGCTCTCACGACGAGCTTGGGCTCACACCGGCAGACATAGGATACGAACCTGAATACGGCATACTGGTGCTTCCGGAGGATACGGCAATTGGTACGGATATAAAGGATTTGTACGGGCTTAATGAGAACGTCGTTGAATTTGAGATAACCTCGAACAGACCAGATTGTTTCAGCGTAATCGGTCTTGCAAGAGAGACGGCTGTTTCGTTTGGTAAACCTTTTGAGGTTAAGAAGCCGACTTATAACGAAGACTCGGAAAAGATAACAGACTATATAAACATCGAAGTGAAAAATACTGAAAAGTGTCTCAGATACACTTCAAAAATGGTGAAAAATGTAAAGATTGGTCCTTCGCCGAAGTGGATGGTACAAAGGCTTAAGGCATGCGGAGTAAGGTCGATAAACAACATCGTTGATATAACAAACTATGTGCTTCTCGAATACGGACAGCCAATGCACGCCTTTGACCTACGCGACCTTGACGGCGGAAAAATCATCGTGCGTTCAGCCGAAGACGGAGAGATTATAAAGACGCTCGATGACATCGACAGAACCCTTTGCAGCGAAGACCTCGTTATATCAGATGCTAATAAAGCCGTTGCAATTGCAGGCGTAATGGGCGGATTTAATTCTGAGGTTAAGCCTGATACCTCTACAGTCGTTTTTGAATCTGCAACATTTGACGGTTCAAGCGTAAGACTTACAGCAAAAAGAGTCGGCCTGCGCACAGAAGCATCGTCAAGGTACGAAAAAGGTCTTGATGTTTACAATACACTGCCTGCCGTTGAGCGCGCATGTCAGCTCGTTGAAATGCTCGGCTGCGGCGAGGTAGTAGGAGGAACTATAGATATATTCCCATGTCCGAAAGAAAGCAGGACGCTTGATTTCAGACCGGATAAGATAAATGCTTTTCTTGGAACAAATGTTGAAACTGACAAGATGATAGATATTCTTAAAAATCTCGAATTTGATGTTGACACAGAAAAAATGACCGTTACTCCGCCGTCTTTCAGACCGGATATTGAAGGCGAAGCTGATGTCGCAGAGGAAATAGCAAGATTTTATGGATACGATATGATACCAACAACTCTCATGTCCGGGGCGGCAACGCTCGGCATGAAAACAGACAGGCAGAAAGCGGCCGATAAAATTAACAATATCATGCTTTCTCAGGGCTACAGCGAAATATATACCTATACTTTTGTAAGTCCATCTGTTTACGATAAACTCAATATTCCAGCAGATAACGAAAAAAGAAACAACGTCAAAATCATGAATCCACTCGGTGAGGACACATCTGTCATGAGGACTACCACAGCGGCAAGTATGATGGAGACACTCGCAAGAAACTACAACTACAGAAATATGTCAGCTAAGCTCTACGAAATTGGAAAAATTTACACTCCTAAAGAGGATTCTCTCCCCAATGAGCCGGACATACTTACAGTAGGAATGTACGGCAGCGGTGATTTCTTTGACATAAAAGGTGTTTGCGAAAACATTTCATCTAATATGCACGTCAAAGATGTATCTTTCAAGGCATGCACCGATAATCCGATATACCATCCCGGAAGATGCGCCGTTATCATGTCGGGCGGTACCATCATAGGCACGGTCGGACAGGTTCATCCGGATGTTGCTGAAAATTTCGGCATTGAGATACCTGTCTACATGGCAGAAATATCTCTTGACGGCATCGTAAACAACTGTGAGTACAATATTAAGTACAAGCATCTGCCGAAATTCCCTGCCGTCACACGAGACATAGCAATGCTCGTTGACAAAACGGTGCCGGTTGCAGATATTCAGAAAGTAATAGTTGCCGCAAGCGGCAATCTCCTTGAGGATGTTTCGCTTTTTGATGTGTACGAAGGCAAGCAAATACCGGAAACAAAGAAAAGCGCTGCCTTCTCCGTTTCGTTCAGATCCTCTGAACGAAGCCTTACAAACGATGAAATAAACATTATATTCGACAAAATTGTTAAGAAGCTAGAATCGGAGCTCGGCGCAGAATTGAGATAAAGCACGGAGGTAACTGCATAAATGATTGGAATAGCAGGCGCCACCGGCGCAGAAATGAAAACGCTTTTAAGCGAGATACAGGCTGAGGATGTGTACAGCATAGGCGGCTTTGAATTCATAAAAGGCAAGCTGTTCGGCAAGGAGGTCATTGCTTCAAGATGCGGCATAGGCAAAGTCAGTACGGCTACATGCTGTCAGACAATGATACTAAACTTTGCACCTGAGCTGATATTTAATATCGGCGCAGCCGGAGCTCTAAAAGAAGGACTGTCAGTCGGGGATATAGTGTTGGTGAATTCGGTTGTCCAATACGACGTTGACACTACAGCCCACGGTGACCCTCTTGGCATGGTATCTGGAATAAACAAAATATTTTTTGACTGCTGCATAAATGATGATTTCAAACAAAAGCTGACTGACCACTGCATTCACTGGGTTGAGGGGAAAGATGCAACAGCCGACGCTTTTTGCAGCGATAAAAAAGTAAAGGATATGCTCATATCACATTTCGGCTGTACAAGCGTTGAAATGGAGCTTGGCGCTATGGCGCATATATGTTACCTCAACAACACACCGTGCGAAGCTGTCAAGATAATATCCGATACAGCTGATGAAAACTCCAAAGACGACTATACTAAATACACTCAAATAGTGGGTGACAGGGTTATGGAAATTCTGAAGATCAGGCTTTCCGTTTTCTGACTTCACGTTAATATTCGGAAATTTACGACATTTTATTTCATAATAAGTATTTTTTTGAAAAAAGGCGTAAATTTTCTGTAATATTTTTATAATTATTTTTGAAAAATATATAGACTTTTTTCAAAAATATGGTATAATATTCATTGAGGCAATCCAATAAATTGGGTAACTGCCGTAGATTATTTTTCAGGAGGAGATTCAATGGCTAAGAAATTCGTTTACCTTTTTTCTGAAGGTGACGCAAGCATGAGAAATCTGCTTGGCGGAAAAGGTGCTAACCTTGCAGAGATGACAAAACTGGGCATGCCGGTTCCTCAGGGCTTCACCATTTCAACAGAAGCTTGTACTCAGTACTACGAGGACGGAGAAGTTATCAATGACGAAATCCAGGCTCAGATTATGGAGTACATCGATAAGATGGAAGAAATTACAGGAAAGAAGTTCGGAGATCTTGAAAATCCGCTTCTCGTATCTGTACGTTCCGGTGCAAGAGCATCAATGCCGGGCATGATGGATACTATCTTGAACCTCGGTCTTAACGAGCAGGTTGTAGAGGTTATGGCCGCTAAGTCAGGCAACCCCCGCTGGGCATATGACTGCTACAGAAGATTTATTCAGATGTATTCAGACGTTGTTATGGAAGTCGGTAAGGCATACTTTGAAGAGCTCATCGATAAAATGAAGGAATCAAAGGGTGTTAAACAGGACGTTGACCTCACAGCTGACGATCTTAAGGAGCTCGCTGAGCAGTTCAAAGCTGAATACAAGGAAAAGGTCGGCGCAGACTTCCCGAGCGATGCTAAAGAGCAGCTCATGGGAGCCGTTAAGGCGGTATTCCGTTCATGGAATAATCCGAGAGCTATTGTTTACAGAAGAATGAATGATATCCCGGGTTCTTGGGGAACGGCTGTAAACGTTCAGATGATGGCATTCGGTAATATGAGTGACACATCCGGTACAGGTGTTGCATTCACACGTAACCCGTCAACAGGTGAAAAGGCTTTATTTGGTGAATACCTTATAAACGCTCAGGGTGAAGACGTTGTTGCAGGTGTCAGAACACCAAAGCCGATAGCTAAGCTTAAAGAGGACATGCCTGACGTTTATCAGCAGTTCGTAGATATAGCTAAGAAGCTCGAAGATCACTACCGCGATATGCAGGATATGGAGTATACAATTGAAAACGGAAAACTCTATATGCTTCAGACAAGAAATGGTAAGAGAACTGCTGCCGCTGCTCTCAAAATCGCAGTTGACCTTGTTCACGAAGGAATGATTACTAAGGAAGAAGCTCTCCTCCAGGTTGACCCGAAGCAGCTTGACGCACTCTTACACCCCACATTCAACGCTGACGCACTCAAGAAGGCTGAAGTTCTCTGTAAAGGGCTTCCTGCATCACCGGGTGCTGGTGCCGGTAAGGTTTACTTCACAGCTGATGATGCAGTTAATGCTGCTGAAAGAGGCGAAAAAGTAATCCTTGTAAGGCAGGAAACATCTCCTGAGGATATAGAAGGTATGGATGTCGCTCAGGGTATAATGACGGCACGCGGAGGTATGACTTCTCACGCAGCAGTTGTTGCACGCGGTATGGGAAGATGCTGCGTAGCTGGTGTCGACGCTATAAAGGTTTACGAATCGGAAAAATATTTCACATGCGGTGATAAGAAATTCGTAGAGGGTGATGTTATTTCACTCGATGGCTCAACAGGTAACGTGTATAAAGGTGCAATAGAAACTCAGGAAGCTAATATTTCCGGAGACTTCAAGCTGTTTATGGGCTGGGCTGATGAAGTAAGAACACTGCAGGTAAGAACAAACGCTGATACACCGAGAGATGCTAAGCAGGCTGCTGCTTTTGGCGCTGAGGGTATCGGTCTTTGCCGTACAGAGCA
>CALXSX010000063.1 GCA_944391265.1 uncultured Clostridia bacterium
TCATTGATGAAGTGCATACTATTGTAGGTGCCGGAAGTGCTGAAGGCGCTATGGACGCTTCAAATATATTGAAGCCGACGCTTGCAAGAGGCGAGCTGCAGCTTATCGGTGCTACCACAATAAATGAATACAAAAAGAATATAGAAAAAGACGCCGCTCTTGAAAGAAGATTTCAGCCGGTTATGGTTGGAGAGCCGTCAGTCGATGAAACGATTGAGATACTGAAGGGTATACGTGATAAGTATGAAGCTCACCACAATGTTACTATTCTTGATGAAGCGCTTGAGGCGGCAGCAAAAATGTCTTACAGGTATATCACTGACAGATTTCTGCCTGACAAAGCGATTGATCTTATAGACGAAACTGCTTCAAAAAAAAGGCTTTCACAGCAGACCCCTCCGGATGAACTTAAGAACCTTGAGTCCAGAATGGAAAAGCTGCAAAGCGAGAAGCAGGAGGCTATAACGGCTCAGGACTTTGAAAAGGCTGCTCAGCTCCGTGATGAGGAAAAAGAGCTGAAGGAAAAAATAGACAGTGAAAAATCACATTGGAAGGACGGCAGAAGCTCAGGTAAGCTCGTAGTTACTGCAGAGGATATAGCGCAGGTGCTATCTGAGTGGACAAATATTCCTGCCGGAAAGCTTTGTGAGGGCGAAAATGAAAGACTTAAGAATCTTGAAAAAACCTTGCATGAGCGTGTTGTAGGTCAAGATGATGCGGTAACGGCTGTAGCGAAGGCGATACGTCGAGGCAGAGCAGGACTTAAAAATCCTAAACGCCCAATTGGTTCGTTTTTGTTCCTTGGTCCAACCGGTGTGGGAAAGACAGAGCTTTCAAAGGCTCTGGCTGAGAGCATGTTCGGTTCGGAGGACGCTCTTATAAGAGTTGATATGTCCGAATACATGGAAAAGCATGCAGTATCTAAGTTTATAGGATCAACTCCGGGATATGTCGGATTTGAGGAGGGCGGTCAGCTTACTGAAAAAATCAGACGTCATCCTTATAGCGTTATTCTGTTTGATGAAATAGAGAAAGCTCATCCTGACGTGTTTAACATTCTTCTTCAGGTACTTGAAGACGGAATACTTACGGACGCGCAGGGAAGACGTGTAGACTTCAGGAACACGGTCGTTATAATGACGAGCAACCTTGGAGCAAAGAGCATAATCAATCCTAAATCGGCAAAGCTTGGATTTTCGAGTGACGGTGAGAATACCGGAGACGATGACTATAAGAAAATAAAAGAGAAGGTCATGGAGGAAGTCAGAAGAGCGTTTAAGCCGGAATTTCTAAACAGAATTGATGAAATAATCGTATTCTCAAGACTTACAAAGGAGGACATAAAGGCGATAGCAAGAGTTATGCTTAAGGGTCTTACGGCACGACTTGCGGAAAATGAGATCAATGTTGAGTTTACCGATGCGGCTGTTGAGAAGATAGCTGAAGCGGGGTTCGATCCTACTTACGGTGCGAGACCGCTCCGCCGTGCTATTCAGTCTGATATTGAGGATATGCTGAGCGAAAAGATAATCGACGGTGACATTAAAAAAGGATCTTCTATAACAGTAGATGTATCTGACGGAGCTTTTACTGTTGCTTAAGATCAGGTCAAAGTAAAGAAAAATGTGTCTGCAAATAATTTGCAGACGCATTTTTTTTCGTATATGTCAAAGGTATGTTTGCAGGCTGAAAAATCTTTGTAAAATTGACTATATTAGTGAATGTTTCTTGTGAAAAGGTCTTGACAAATACTTCTTATTATGATACAATTTTCGTGATCTCAATTGGAAAGGGTATTTCCAAAGCAAGATTATAACGACCGCCGATCATTTCGGCTAAGGCCATACGGACAGCCGGTCGGATGCCGAGCACCGCTTATATGTAGGCGGTTGGCAACTTCTGTTGCCTTATTGATTGAGTTAGAAGCTCAGTTTTATAAGTTGTTACTTACAACCGGGATGCCTGTCGGCACAAGCTTGTGAAATGGTCAATAAGAGTGGAAAGGTGATCTTTGCTATACAGACTCTGAACCGATTGTGATTTGCAAAAAATGCGTTTGTCTGTCTTTGCGCCGTGAGGCGGGAATGTTAATGACAGTCGTAGGCGATTTTGCATTTTAAATAGTATCACGTTTATCATTTACAAGCAGCGTGCTGGAGGATCAGCGTGCTGCTTTTTTTGTGTTTTGGTATATTGGCGGCACCACATAAACTCGGAGGTTGTGTTTTACTATGGAAAATTCTGAATTTGAAAAAAATCAGCGCCGCGCTCCTATATACGAAGCACTGGAAAAATTTAAGAATATGAGGGTTGTACCGTTTGATGTTCCGGGGCACAAACGAGGCAGGGGAAATCCTGAGCTTACCCAGTTCCTTGGCAGCAAATGCGTTGGAGTTGACGTAAACAGCATGAAACCGCTCGATAACCTGTGTCATCCTGTATCAGTTATAAAGGAGGCAGAAGAAATTGCCGCTGAGGCATTCAGGGCAAAATCTGCTTTTTTCATGGTCGGAGGGACAACAAGTGCAGTACAGAGCATGATACTTTCAGTATGTAAACGCGGAGATAAGATAATTCTGCCGAGAAATGTTCACAGGAGCGTTATAAACGCGCTTGTGCTGTGCGGAGCTATACCTGTTTATGTAAATCCAGATGTCGACTTTAGGCTCGGTATATCGCTCGGAATGAAGAGGGAACAATTTGCAAAAGCTGTAAAAGAACATCCTGATGCTGTGGCGGTGCTTGTTAACAATCCAACATATTATGGCATTTGCTCTGATTTGAAAGAAATAGTCGATATGGCACACAGTGCCGGTATGCTGTGTCTTGCAGACGAAGCGCACGGAACGCATTTTTATTTCGGAGACGATATGCCGCTTGCGGCTATGGACGCGGGTGCTGATATGTCATCTGTTTCGATGCATAAAAGCGGAGGCAGTCTTACACAGTCAAGCTTCTTGCTCGCAGGGGAGCGAATGAATAAGGGATATATCAGACAGATAATAAACCTTACACAAACCACTTCTGCAAGCTATCTTCTCATGTCAAGCCTTGACATTTCAAGGAGAAACCAGATCGGAAGAGCACACG
>CALXSX010000064.1 GCA_944391265.1 uncultured Clostridia bacterium
ATTATTCTCAGATAGAGCTTCGTATTTTGGCTCATCTTTCCGGAGATGAGATGATGATAGAGGCGTACAGAAAGGGCGAGGATATTCACGCGTTTACAGCATCTCAGGTGTTTGGGGTTCCAATAGAATCGGTGACGGACGAGCAGAGAAGATTTGCAAAAACAGTCAACTTCGGCATTGTTTACGGCATGGGTGAATTCAGCCTTGCTCAGGATCTCGGAATCACTGTAAAAGAAGCTAAAAGGTATATAGAGGAGTACTGGAATCACTACAAGGGCGTTCACAAATTCTTGGAGGACACAAAGGCAAGGGCAAAGGAAGACGGATATGTCAGAACGATGTACAATAGAATCAGATATATCCCTGAACTTAAGTCGCCCAATTACAATGTGAGAGCATTTGGAGAACGAGCCGCATCTAACGCTCCTATTCAGGGCAGTGCTGCGGATATAATAAAGATAGCGATGATAAGGGTGTACAGAAGGCTTAAGAGGGAAAATCTGAAGTCAAAGCTCATACTTCAGGTGCACGATGAGCTGATCCTTGAGGTCCCTGAGGAGGAGCTTGAGGCGGCGGGAAAAGTTTTAAAGGAAGAGATGGAGAATGCCGCTCAGCTGACGGTACCGCTGTGCGTGGATATGTCGAGCGGCAGAAGCTGGTATGATGCAAAATAAATATGTTTTCGGCATAACCGGTGGAAGCGGAACAGGAAAGTCGACCGTTTCCGATATTTTCAGACTGCTTGGATATGACGTGATAGATTGTGATAAGCTTGCGCGAAAGGTTACAGAAAAAGGCGAAAAATGCCTCTATGAGATTGCAGATGCATTTGGGTGCGATGTAATTTTTGACGATGGCACGCTTGACAGAAAAAGGCTTTCACATATTGTTTTTTCAGACAGCGAGCAGCTTAAAAAGCTTAATGCTATCACTCATAAATATATCAGTAAGAAAATTTCAGAGCATATACGTAAGTCCGATTCTGATTTTATTGGGATTGACGGAGCAGTCCTCTTTGAAAGCGGCGTTTCAGATATGTGTGAGTGTGTGGTTGGCGTTTTGGCGGATATTAACCTTAGGAAGTCACGAATAATTGCCCGCGACAATCTGTCAGAAAGCGAAGCTGAGGCGAGAATAGCGTCTCAGAAAAGTGATGAATTTTACAGAAAAACCTGCAAATATCTGATATACAACAATTTTGATGAGGATTCATTGAAAATCGCAGTCAGGGAGGTGGCTTCAAAATTAGAAGACGAAAAAAGAAAAAAGGATTTTTCTTTATAATAAAGCTTATAGCAATAGCAGCTGTTATGGCAGTTGCAGTCAAAATCGGTATTGATACATGCAAAAGTTTGCTTTATCCGTTTGAATACCAGGATATAATTGTAAAGTATGCATTTGAAAACGATCTTGAAGAAAGCCTTGTTATGGCTGTCATAAAGACGGAGAGTAACTATATTGAGGATGCTCATTCAGGAAAGGCGAGCGGGCTCATGCAGCTTACGGATGAAACGGCTGAGTGGGTTGCAGAAAAAATGGATATAAATACGGAGAACATTGATTTGATGAAGCCGAAAGACAATATAATGCTGGGCTGCTACTATTTGCGGTATCTTATAGACTATTACGGCGGTAATCTTGACGTCGCTCTTGCCGCGTATAACGGCGGCATGGGTAATGTTAACGAATGGCTTAAGGACGAGCGTTATTCGTCTGACGGAGAGAATTTAACGTACATACCGTTTGAGGAAACAAGAAATTACGTCAAAAAGGTAAACAGCGAGATGAAAATATATGAACGGATTTTGTCAGAAGGCGAATACAATAAACAAAAAAAATAAAGAAAGGGGTAGTTATTATGGCTAAAACATCAATTGTTATCGGAAGACAGTTCGGGAGCGGAGGATTTGAAATCGGGAAAATGCTATCTGAGCAGCTCGGATACGGGTTTTATGACAAGGAGCTTATTGAGCTTACAGCTAAAAAGGCAAATTACAGTCCGGAAACTGTAAAAAAGCTCGATGAGAATGCAAGGGGCAGCTTTCTTTACTCAATTGCTATGGGACACTATAACGTGGGTACACTCGGCGGACCGCTTTATTACGATTTGCCGATAAATGATAAGCTGTTTATTGCCCAGTCCGAGGTGATAAAGGAAAAAGCGCTTGAGGGACCGAGCGTGTTTGTAGGAAGATGCGCCGATTATGTTCTCAAAAACGCAAAGATGAATGTGCTGAGCGTGTTTATTTATGCTGATATGGACTATAGGATAAAAAGGGTCGTAGAGGAGCACAAGATGACGGAGCAGCAGGCTCGTGAACGCATAATCAAAACAGAAAAGCAAAGACGTTCTTATTATGATTATTACACGAACAGAGATTGGGGAGTAATGAAAAATTACGATTTGTGCCTTGACTCATCGGCTTTGGGCAGAGATACGTGTATAGAGATTATAAAACTTGCAATAAAAAATAAATAAGTCAGGTTGGAGGAATATATGGTTTTGACGGAAATATTAAAGACGATAATTTTGGGAATAGTACAAGGGATAACAGAATGGCTGCCTGTCAGCAGTACCGGTCACATGATACTTGTCGACCAGTTTATACGCCTGAATCAGGATAAAGATTTTGTGAACCTTTTTCTTGTTGTGGTGCAATTTGGTTCCATTTTGGCTGTTGTCACTATGTATTTTCGAAAATTGAATCCATTTTCGCCGTCCAAAACGTCACAGGAGAAAAAGGATACCTGGAATATGTGGTTTAAGGTACTTGTAGGAGTTGTACCGGCAGCTGTTATTGGTCTTCTCTTTGAAGAAGCAATCGATAAAATGTACAATGCCGTTACAGTAGCAGCCGCACTAATTATATATGGTGTACTTTTCATAGTTATTGAAAAGAGGAACAAAGCTCCCAAAATCGAATCAATCGATACAATGTCGTATAAGACCGCCTTCCTGATAGGTGTTTTCCAGGTTCTGTCATTGATCCCGGGAACGTCACGAAGCGGCTCCACGATACTTGGAGGCGTTATTCTCGGTGCGTCGAGATTTGTAGCCGCCGAATTTTCATTTTTTATGGCTGTGCCGATAATGCTCGGTGCAAGCGCCTTAAAGCTTGTCAAGTATTTCATGGACGGCTTCGGCTTCAACACGCTTCAGATCGCTATCATGGCAGTTGGTCTTGTTACGGCTTACGTTGTATCGGTGTTTGCAATTAAGTTTTTAATGGAATTTATAAAAAAGCACAGCTTTACGGCTTTTGGTTACTACAGAATAGTAGTAGGTATAGTTGTGCTCGTGTATTTTGCACTTTCCGGTGCGGGTGTGATTAAGTAAAATGAAGAGTTATTTAAAAATGCTGATAAGCGACTTTTTTATCTCGCTTGGCAACTATAAGAAAATGGGACGTCTTTTTCACAGGGAGGTGGGCGATGTTATAGTTTACGTCGCCTGCCTAGTTATTGTCTGCAGTATCGGTATCGTCGCTATTCCAACCGCAGTCGGAGGTGCCAGAGCATCAGCCGGACTTATGCAGGTTATTCCGGATTTTACAGTGACGCAGGACGGGCTTACAATAAGTGAGCCATTTGGTTTTGAATATGGCGGTTACAGATTCAAGGCTACAAACAGCGAGTCGGTTAGCGAAAATGAGTTTGAAAATGATATTTCCGGTGTCCTGATGGATAGGGATAAGATAATAATAAAAAACTTTTCTCAGGTAATGACCTTTTCGTATAAAGAGTTTGACTTTGACGGAAATGGATATTCGCTCAGTAAAAGCGACCTTCCGTCATTAAAGAATTATTTTATAGCAGTGCTTGTTGTGTTCGGAGCGCTTATGGTTATAGGCACAGGCTTTAATTATGTAATGAATGGACTTTTTGCCGCTCTTGTCGCAAGTGTTATATGCTCTTTTACAAGGCGTAATCAGCCGATAGGAAAACTTGTAAAGCTTTCCATGTACGCAAAAACACTGCCCCTTGTAATTTCGGCTTTTCTGTCTCCGTTTGGGATAGGGATTGGCAGTATT
>CALXSX010000065.1 GCA_944391265.1 uncultured Clostridia bacterium
ATCTGTATTTCTTCCCCAAATGAAACCGTACCGTACCCCGGGCTTTATCTGCCCATTTATCTGTGCACCGAGTGCGGCTCCCTCATAAACCGCGCCGGGGTTTGTAAACTCAACCGTAACATAATAAACGCTTGAACCGTCTGAACTTGCCGATGGTATTGAATCAACATACGTCACAGTTCCGCTGAAATTACTCATTTGCTCAGAGCTTGAAAGTGTTGCTGTACTGCCCTTAGATATATAATTTATCTGTTCACCGTTAAACGGTATTTTGACCGTAAGGTTAACATCGTCCTTTATTGCCGCAACGCTGTCGTTAGCGTTTACTTCATCACCCTCTGAAACTGACAGCATCGTAATCCTTCCGTCAGCAGGAGCCTTTATAGTAAGCTTTTCACCTTGCGACATTGCATTGTTATATGTAATTGTTGATTTTTCCATAGAGTTGTTTTGCTTCTCAAGATCCAGCAAAGCGTCACTCATATCAGATGAATATACAACATCTCCGGCTTCAACATAGTCTCCGACCTCATACGGGCAACTGATTATCTCTCCGTTAACGTGTGGTATTATTTCGTATCTTTCATATGGCTCTACGGTCCCGCTTCCGGAAATCGTCAGTTCTACATTTCCTCTTGTCACCTCAGAAACATTTTCCGTAGCCTGAGTTCTGTTACCGTTTCCGCTAAATCTCATATAAGCAATCACTGATCCCGCTGCAATCACTACCGCCGCCGCTGCCGCAATTATTTTCTTAACAGGAATTCTTTTAACCGGCTTAAGCACTTTCCATACCTCCCAAATCTATTCTATAACCAGATTATACTATCTGAATTCGTTATAAATTTCACGCTATTGTGTGAAAAATATGTGAAATAGTTTCTTTCACGGCAAAAGAAATTATTTCAATATTTTAAGTAGTATTATTGTATACGGGGTTAGCCCAGAAACGGAGGTGTTTTTATTTGAGAAAGAAAAAATTATTCAAAAACGCGGCAGAACTTGAGGAAAAACTTGAAAAATATTTTAATTCGCTCAATCCGTCCTATCTTTACGACGATGACGGAAGCATCATTTACGACAAATCCGGGTGCCCGGTAATGAGTGAAACAAAGCCGGCGACAATATCTTCAATGGCGTATTATCTCGGATTTTCCTCCAAGGAGGAGTTTATGTCGCTTCTTAAAGATAAAGGCCTCTGTGACACGGTAAAAAAAGCGCTGCTCAGAGCAGAGACACACACTGAGCTGCTGCTGTTTGACAAAACCTCATCCACAGGGGCAAAGTTTATTTTGCAGACGGATTTCGGCAGGGACAACGAGTCGGCTGTGCCGGATAACCGTGAGGATAACAGCGGTGTTGTCATTCTTGCCGAGGTTAAAGGAGATGAAAGTTATTGAATGTTATTTGGAAGCCGCAGGAAAAGCAAGCGGCCTTTCAGGCGAGAAATGAGTATGAAGTTCTGTACGGAGGCGCGGCAGGCGGCGGCAAAAGCGATGCTCTTGTCGCAGAGGCTCTCCGGCAGGTTCATATATCTCATTACAAAGGCATTATATTCCGAAAAACTATTCCTCAGCTTCGTGAATTGATAACTAAATCGCAAAAAATATACCCGGCAGCTTTCCCAAAGGCTGTGTACAACTCTACCGAGCACGTTTGGAAATTTCCGAGCGGCGCGAGGATATATTTCGGCAGTATGCCTAACAGGGACAGTTACCTAAATTATCAGGGTCTTTCATTTGCTTTTATAGGCTTTGATGAGCTTACTCATTTCACACAAGATGAATACGAGTATCTTATTTCACGTAACCGTGCTGATGGACCCGGTGTCAGAGTTTATATCAGATCAACAGCAAACCCCGGCGGAATAGGCCACGCATGGGTGAAGCAGCGGTTTATATCTCCTGCGCCGCCCAACACTCCTATACGGTACAAAACCCAGGTCAGAATGCCCGACGGCAGAGTTAAAACGCTTGAACGGTCAAGAATATTTATACCATCATCTGTTTTTGACAACCAGGCTCTGCTTGAAAACGATCCAAACTATCTGACTAATCTTGCTAGTCTGCCGGAGGCAAAGAAAAACGCACTTTTATACGGTGACTGGGACTCTTTTTCCGGTCAGGTTTTTACAGAATGGAAAAATCATCCGGAAAATCTGGACAGAAAAAACACGCACGTTATTAAACCATTTCCCATACCCCGGCACTGGCGAAGATTCCGAAGCTTTGACTATGGGTATTCAAGGCCGTTCGCAGTACAGTGGTGGGCTGTTGATGAACAAGGAGTTGCCTATCTTTACAGGCAGCTTTACGGATGCACAAACTCGCCAAATACCGGTCTTCGCCTTGAACCTACCGCTATCGCAAAGGCAATACGGGGAATAGAAGAAAGCGAAGAGCAGGGTCTTTGCATAACCGGCATTGCCGATCCTGCTATATGGGACGAAAGCAGAGGCAGTGCCGGCACAATAATAAACTTGTTCAACGAACAGGGTGTGTATTTTGAAAAAGGCGACAACAAGCGTCTGCCGGGTAAAATGCAGGTTCATCACAGAATGGCATTTGACGAAAAGGGCTACCCCATGATGTATGTTTTTGATACGTGCAGGGAGTTCATAAGAACTATCCCTGCACTTGTCTACGACGAAAGGAAAATTGAAGACGTCAATACTGACTGTGAGGATCATGACTACGACGCAATGAGGTATTTTTTCATGTATAATCCACTGCCCACAAAGCCAGAAATAATTAAAAAAGCTGAGGGATTCAACCCGTTCAGCAGTGATGAAAGGAGGTAACCGCATGGCGGAAAGCAACAACGGAAACTCCGTAATTAGGTTAGCAATGAAAAATAATTACGATAAAAACAACGTCAGCATAAGGCAGGCACTTAATTCCATTGGTCTTGACAATTCGTTAATAGGCTGGGACGGCAAATCCGTCACCTACAGCGGCAAACCTGTCATAGTGCCGGAAGTGAACGATAACGGCACAACAAAAACAAACGCCGGAAACTTTATAGACGGTGTGAACAGGATATACAAAAACATGGGTTCATCTAATTCGCTTGCCGATATTACAAAATATGCCGCATCAAACGGCATAGGCGACTCGGTCGAATACAATAACGGTAACGTATCGATCGGCGGAATAAGTGTTCCGAACACGGTTATAATAAACGGTCAGGCATACGCCCCGTCAAATGACATAAAAAATACTCTGAGCAAGCTGATGAACGAAACAGGCGTTTCCATGCCAACAGAAAACTTTAATAAATACTACGGTGAAAACGGCAAATATTCATCGTCAATAGATAATCTAATAGAAAAGCTTGCAGGCAGGAAGAGCTTTGAATACGATTTTGAATCAGACCCGATATATCAAAGCTATAAAAAAATATATCAACAAAATGCACAAAATGCCGCCGATGACACATATGGCAAAAACGCAGCAAGAACCGGAGGATACGGAAATTCAGCTGCAATGGCGGCATCAGCGCAGGCGTACTATTCTTATCTCGATATGCTTAATGACAAAGCCATGGAGCTTCAGGAAAACGCATATCAACGCTATTCAGATGATTATGAAAGCGCTGAGCGTCTGCTTGCAATGCTCGGAACGCCAAAGGATCTTTACGGATACAGCAATGCGGCAAATGCAGCCACGCTTGAAGAAATAAGAAAAGCGATGAGCACTGATGAGGCAAGAAACGATAAGACATATCAAAACAACACAAACGAAAAGCGGTATAACGATGAGCTTGAAGCGGCGGCAAAGGAATTTGAGTACGAGCAAAATCAGAATTTTCTTGACAGGCAATATGAGCAGTACCGCGACTCCATAGATGATTCGTTCAAGGAACGCGAACTGAAACTTGACGAGGATAAGAACAGCAGGGAAAACCAGCTTTTGGAATATGAAATAAGACAGCTTGAAGCTCAGATAAAAAGTCTTTTGAGCAAAATCAAGTAAAAGCTATAACTTGTATA
>CALXSX010000066.1 GCA_944391265.1 uncultured Clostridia bacterium
CATGCAACGACATATCCGTCTTTCCCCGGAAGTGAAGCGAATTTTCTAAAACTTGCCTGTATATCCGCGAGATCCTTGAAAAAATCGAGATGATCCTCTTCTATGTTTGTTATGAGAGAGATGGTTGGGAAAAACTTGAGAAAGCTGTTCGTATATTCGCATGCCTCTGTAACAAAATAATCAGAGGAACCCGTTCTGATATTTCCGCCTATTATGTCAAGCTCTCCGCCTATGCTTACGGTAGGGTCAAGGTCAGCCGCTATAAGTGCATGAGCAAGCATACCTGTCGTAGTTGTTTTTCCGTGAGTGCCTGCAACCGCAATGTTGTGTCTGTATTTCTTCATTATCGCTCCGAGGCACTCTGCCCTGTCTATAAGGGGTATGCCGCGTGCTTTGGAAGCTATTATTTCATGGTTATCACCATGCACAGCCGCTGTGTTTACGCAGAGGTCAGCTCCTTCGACGTTTTTTTCATCGTGACCTATGTAAATTACAGCTCCGAGCTTTTCCAGTTTATCGGTGATTGAGCTTTTTTCTCTGTCGGAACCGCTCACTTTCCAGCCTTTTTGCAGAAGTATCTGCGCTATGCCGCTCATGCTTATTCCGCCTATGCCGATGAGGTGTATATGGGAACCCTTTTTCAGAGAATCCAAGTCAAATCTATCCATTTTAAGGCGCTCCTTCAATTAAAAATATCTCAAGCTATATTATATACTTTTTCCATATAAATGAAAATAGAAAAATTGATTTTCAATAATTTTCACAAAAACATATATGCGATTTGTGCAAATGTATTAAAAGATGTACAAACCTATTGACAAAATGTAATATTTTGTGTAGAATTCTAGTTGAAGATTTAGGTGGCATCTACACTTATAAGGAGGAATGAAACTTGGAAATTACCGATGTAAAGGTTAAGCTTGTGAATGCAGACAGCAAGATGAAGGCCGTTGCTTCCGTTACCTTTGATAATGCTTTTGTTGTGCATGACATAAAGATTATTGAGGGTCAGGAAAAGATGTTTACAGCTATGCCGAGCAGAAAGACTCCGGAGAATGAGTTTAAGGACATAGCACATCCTATCAATTCGGAGATGCGTAAAACACTGGAGGAAGCTATCCTGGAAAAATACCATGAAACAGTTTCACAGTCCGAGGCAGAGTGATTATACATAAAATTTGAATAGTCTTCTTGTAAACACATAAAAAAAGAAATTGCGTTTTGTACGTCAATTCTTTTTTTATTTGGGGCGGGGAGCAAGTTTTTTCGTAAAGGGATGATGAAATGAATAAGGAATTGATTGATACTGCCGCCGTAGGCAGTGCTATAAGGAAGGCGAGACAAAACCGCGGCTATACACAGGACAGGCTTGCAAAGGAGATTGACGTAACACCTGCGTTTGTAGGTCATATTGAACGAGGCGACAGGTCGCTGTCGCTTGAGACTCTTGTTAAGGTGGCAAGCATATTGAACATAAGCCTTGATGAGTTGCTTTTGGGAAAGTCCGGTGCGGATGAGGATGATGGTGTTTGCAGTGATTTCCGCCAGCTTATCTCAGGCAAGAGCACACCAGTTCAGCAGATGGTTCTCGATGTGGTGCGAACGCTGCTAAATCATGTCGAATAGAAGTTAAAAACTGTGAGAAGCTTTGCTTTTCACAGTTTTTTTGTTATCGGACATACCGCCCTGTAAATATATTACTTAATGAAAGGGCGGTGTAAAGGAAGTGGATAATTACAAGGCGGCACTGTATTGCCGTTTGTCTGAGGAAGATAAAAACAAGAAATCAGATTCGGACGACAGTGAGAGCATACAAAACCAAAAAGCAATGCTTTTAAAATATGCTGCCGATATGAATTGGAGTGTTTATGATATATATTCAGACGATGACAGAACCGGCGCGGACAGGGAGCGCCCTGAGTTTAAAAGGCTGATAGACGACGCTGAGCAGAAAAAATTTGATGTGGTGCTCTGCAAAACGCAGTCGAGGTTTACGAGAGAGGTTGAGCTCGTCGAAAAATATATACACGGCCTTTTTCCTGTTTGGGGTATCAGGTTTGTGAGCATAGTTGATAATGCTGACACTGAGAATAAGGGGAACAAGAAATCGCGTCAGATAAATGCGCTCGTAAATGAATGGTATCTTGAGGATATGTCGGAGAATATAAGAAGTGTGCTTGACTCAAAAAGGAGAAGCGGAAAGCACATAGGTTCGTCCGCGCTGTACGGCTATAAAAAAGATCCGTGCAAAAAAGGTCATCTTATCATAGACGATGAGGCGGCGGCTGTTGTTAGAAAGGTTTTCGAGCTTTTTGTTTCGGGAATGGGGAAAACAAGGATAGCGAGATACTTAAATGAGCATGGTGTGCCGAGCCCGGCAGTATATAAAAGCATTAAAAACCAAGATTTCGACAGCAATTTGAAATCAGGCAAGCTGTGGAGGTACCCGGCGGTTTCATCAATGCTTGCAAATGAGATGTACATAGGTAATCTTGTCCAGGGAAAGTACGGTAGCGCATCGTATAAAAGCAAGAAAAATGTGTCGAAGCCTAAAGAAGAGTGGATTTGCTGTGAGGGAACTCACGATGCGATAATACCGCGTGAGCTGTGGGTTAAGGCGCAGGATATGATAAAAAATCGAAAAAGGCCGTATAAAACAGGTGTAATAGGCGTATTTTCCGGAAAGGTGCGCTGCTCTGGTTGCGGAGGCGTTATGCGCTCCGTAAAAAGCCATAATATCAGGTATCTGCAGTGCTCCCGAAAGTACGTATCGCCCGGCTCCTGCGCAGGTGCATTTATTTCTGTTTCTGCTTTAGAGAGCGCTGTTTTCAAAGCACTTATGGAATTTTCCGAAGCCGCCGACAGGGAAAAAATAAGATCTGAGCAGGCAAGACTTAGAAAAAATTCAAAAAGTGATGGATCAGCGGAGCAAAACGCTAAAATGCTGAAAGAAAAAGCTGCTGAAATCAACGACGTAATTAAATCGCTGTACATTGATAAGGTTAGAGGAGTAATTTCCGAAAGCGATTTCTTGATGATGTATCATGATATAAAGAACAAGGCAGACAGGATAAACGATGAGCTTGCGGCAGATGAATCAGCATCTGGTAATAGTGAGCAAAATAGCGGCTGTGTAATCGATGATTACACAGAATCCGGAACGCTTGACAGAGCGTTAACCGACATTATGATAGACAGAATAATGATTGAAAAAAAGGACGCTCAGACGGGAGAAGTGCCTGTGACAGTTTATTGGAATTTCTGAATGCGTTCAAATACAGATGAAGCGGAGCGGTAAAAACCGCTCCGCTTAAATCGATTTTATTTATTGGGACACAATAGCCTCAATATACTGCTCCGCCGCCTTTTCTGTCAGCGAGCCGCTCCGCCTGTAGAATATATACCCCTCGCTGTCGATAAAATAGGTAGCAGGGATAGACATCACACTGTATGCTATAGCCGCATCCTGCTCTGTGTCAAAATATACCGGGAAGGTGTATTTGCTTTCTGCTATGAACTGATTGGCAGTATCAACAGTTTCTCTGATTCCGTCTGTGAGGTTTACCATTACAAAGGCTACATCGTCTTTGTACTTTTCATAGAGATTGTTAAAGCCCGGCATTTCTGATTGGCACGGCCCGCACCATGACGCCCAGAAATTTAAAAATACAGGCTTGCCCTTAAAGTCTGACAGATTTACTGCGTTGCCATTTATGTCTGTTACGGTGAAGTCAGAAGCCAATACCTGATTCTCCTCTGTCTGCAAAGGCCTGCTGTTTTCCTCGGATGTACCCGAAAGAAATCCGTATGCGATTACAGCCGCCGCCATAACGATTACAAAAACTGCTGCATATATAATTGTTTTATATTTATTATTCATATGAAAGTTACCTCCCTTGATTTTTTATGAAAGAAGCGCAAGCAACCTGCTCAGCTGGCCCATTGCCATCAGCGCTCCTATAACTATTAAAAATATTCCGCACACGAGATTGATTATTTTATAGTGCTTTTTTATAAATCCAAAAGCCGCTGTCAGCTTGTTCATGAGCACCGCCGACACCACAAACGGTACACCGAGCCCGAGTGAGTAAACAAGAAGAAGCGATGCCCCCTTTAACGCATTTCCATGCTGCGTCGCCATCATGAGCGCAGACCCGAGGAAAGCTCCGACACACGGCGTGAGGCTTATTGAATATATCATTCCGAACATGAGCGCCGAAACTGCGCCGCTTATTTGTTTCTGATTTTTTATTCCTGAAAAAAACGGTATTTTAAATATTTCAAGGTAGCTGAGACCGAATATAATTATTACTATGCCGCATATCACATTCAGTATGGTTTGGTACCTTGTAAGCAGCGAACCAAGTGTGCCCGCAAAAACGCCGAGAAGCGTAAAGACAGCTGTAAAACCGATCACAAAGCTTATGGAATTAAGAAGTATTTTTTGTTTGTTCATACTGCCTGAGCCAAAATACGATATGTATACCGGAAGCATAGGCAGCATACACGGGGAGATAAATGATATGAAGCCCTCAAGAAATGTTATAAAATATGTCAACGTTATCCTCCTTAATACAAAAATGACATACAAAACAGCAATGTCTTGTATGTCATTTTATCATTGACAGTTAAAAAAGTCAATAATATTTATTTAATGTTAACAAACTGCTAATATTTTATTCTCGCTCAATCACAAGCCTGTGCGGCAGGCACACGATAGGCATAACGCCGGCCTTGCTTTGTTCAATGCAAAGCTTGTCGGGACAGTCGGCATCTGTCACCGATATTTTGCCCCGCTCAACTAAAACAGTGTTTTTCCCGCCATTGTCTACAACGAACACATACGGCTCGGTCACTGCACTCAGGTCAATCGTACGTATTATTTTTCCGCTTGATTTTACATTGACAATATCTGACTGCCCGGCTCTGAAGAATATGCATCCTATTACCGCCAGAGCGGCAATGGCGGCGAGAACAAAATAGAGGGTTTTAATTGTTTTCATCAACTATTTCTTTGAGGGAAGCAGCAAGCCCTGCAATTCCTTGAATGTTTGACGGTATGATTATCTTTGTTGCTTTTCCGTCAGCTGCTTTTGTAAATGCTTCGAGAGCTTTTATCGTCAGGTATCCGTCCTGCGGATTAGCTTCGTTTATCTTATTGATACCCTCAGCAATAGCCTGCTGAACGGTAACAATAGCCTCTGCCTGACCTTCAGCCTCCTTGATTGCCGCCTGCTTCTTTGCCTCTGCGCGCAGAATAGCCGATTCCTTCTCACCCTCGGCAATGAGTATGGCCGACTTCTTTTCACCCTCAGCCTTGAGGATTGATTCACGTCTTTCACGCTCAGCCTTCATCTGCTTTTCCATTGCTGACTGAATTTCTTTTGGCGGAATAATGTTTTTAAGCTCAACGCGGTTGATTTTAATTCCCCATGGGTCTGTCGCTTCGTCAAGGACGGCACGCATCTTTGTGTTTATAACATCTCTTGAAGTAAGTGACTCGTCAAGTTCCATTTCGCCGATTATGTTTCTAAGCGTTGTGGCCGTAAGGTTTTCTATGGCGAGCATAGGCCTTTCAACACCGTAGGTGTACAGCTTCGGATCTGTTATCTGATAATAAATAACAGTGTCTATCTGCATTGTTACGTTATCTTTTGTTATAACGGGCTGAGGAGCAAAGTCCACAACGTGCTCTTTGAGATTAACCTTCTTCGAGATTTTGTCGATAAACGGAACCTTTACGTGCACTCCGACACCCCATGTGGTATAGTAACCGCCAAGACGCTCAATTATAAATGAATGAGCCTGCGGCACGATTTTTATATTTGATATGATGAGCACAAGCACAATAATGAATATACCGAAAATAATTATCATAACAGAATCCTCCTTAAATCAACTTTTTTTCTCAACTATCACTTTTACGCCCGACACTTCTTTTATGATGACCTGTTCGTTTTTTTCTATGACGGAGCCGTCTGAGCTTCTTGCAGCCCATGTAAGAGAACCGAGCTTTACAGCACCCAGATTGTTCAGGTTATCTATCTTTTCCGTCACTATCGCCGTCTGACCGGGTATAGTATCAACATTTGTCTTTATTCTCCGCGATCCGACAAGCTTTTTAACAAAAGGCCTTGTTAAAATCAGTAGCACGGCCGACAGCACAAAGAATACTGATATCTGCACGTCAAGTGAAAATCCGAGTCCGTACGCTATCAGACTTCCGAGCGCTCCTCCGGCAAACCAAATGCATATAAACTGATATGTCGCCGCTTCAAGAAGCAAAAACACGACTATTGCGACAAGCCACATCAGTCCAAACATGAATCCGTTCATCGACTATCACCGCCTTTGCGTTTTCTTAAGTAGAGTATAGCATATAAGACGCAGTAAAGTCAATATATTTTGTCTATAATTTCGTTAATGAGAGCAAAAACATTGAGCGTCGTGAGATAGCGTATTTTACCGCGGTCGCCGCTTAGGGAAAGCTTTCTTACTTCAGTGCCAGCAGGAGATGAAATGCCGATAAAAACTGTGCCTACTGGCTTTTCGTCGGTGCCGCCTCCGGGACCTGCTATACCTGTTGTGCATACTCCAATACAGCTTCCGGACGCCTTCCTGATTCCGTCTGCCATCTCGCGCGCTGTCTGGTTGCTGACTGCGCCGAATGAATCGAGCGTTTCAGCCCTCACCCCGAGATATTTTTTCTTTGCTTCGTTTGAGTATGTCACAATTCCCTCAGAGAATATTTCCGAACTTCCCGGAAAATCGGTTATCGTTTTTGCAATAAGTCCGCCTGTGCAGCTTTCGGCGCAGGAAAGTGTGATTTTCTTTAGCAAAAGCTTTCCGAATACGGTTTCCGGAAAATTTTTCCCGTCGTCCGAATAGATGTATCTTCCGAATTTTGAACGGATAAGAGCTTCCGTGTCCGACATTTTTTTCATTGCTTCTTCTTCGGTCCTCGCTTTTGTGGCAAGGCGCAGATATACCTCTCCCGTCTTCGCGGACGGCGCTACCGTCGGGTCTGCTGATTTTTCCATGAGCTCCGTAAGCTCGCTTGCGACATTTGACTCGCCTATGCCGAAAATATGAAGCGTTTTTGTGTAAAGCTTGCTCATAGAGCGCTTCTGAAGGTACGGCTTTACGCTTTCAGTGAACATTCTCGTAAGCTCAGACGGCGGACCGGGAAGAACAATTGCAGCTTTTCCGTTTTTCTCTATTATGCAGCCCGGAGCGGTGCCGTTGTTGTTGGGAAGAACAATGCAGTGCTCGGGAAGCATAGCTTGTTTTTCGTTATTTTTTGTCATTACTCTGCCTGTTTTTGCAAAATACTGTCTTATACGGGCAAGGCTTTCCTCGTGCATTACAAGAGCTTCACCCATCTGCTTTGCTACGACTTCCTTTGTGATGTCGTCTGGAGTGGGGCCGAGACCGCCGGACGCTATAACAATATCCGATCTTGACAGAGCCTCGTCTACAGCGGCGGCAAGTCTTTTCTCATTATCTCCCACAACGCATTGATGATATACGTCAATGCCTATTTCCGAAAGCTCCGCTGACAAAAACTGCGCGTCAGTATTCAGTATTTCCCCGAGAAGTATCTCCGTTCCTACAGATATTATCTCAGCTTTCATAAAACTCATATCCTTTCAGTTCATATAATGGCTGCCCGGGTACACTGTTATCATTTCTGTGCCGTCAACGGCCTTTTTCACAAGTTCATCAATATTGAGAACACTCTCTGTTTTTTCAACTGAGGCTCTTTTAGGGTTTGTTGACGGGTGCTTCGGTGTGAATACAGTACAGCAGTCCTCGTACGGCAGTATTGACGTGTCAAACGTGCCTATTTGTCTCGAACGCACAATTATTTCCTCTTTATCCATTCCTATAAGAGGCCGCAGAACCGGCATATCCACTACGGAATTTGTTACGTCGAGTGCTCCGAGAGTCTGACTTGCAACCTGGCCTACACTTTCACCTGTGATAAGGGCTGACGATTTGTTTTTTCTCGCTATTTTCTCTGCTATCCTCATCATGAATCGTCTCATTATAAGCGTCATGTGCTCCTCCGGACACTTGTCTCTTATAAGGAGCTGTATCTCTGTAAACGGCACAATATACACATTTATTTTTGACGTATACTGTGCAAGGATTGATGCAAGAGATAAAACCTTTTCTTTAGCGCGCTCGCTTGTGTAGGGGAAACTGAAAAAGTTTATTGCGTCAATCTCTATACCCCTTTTGGCTATCATGTGCCCTGCAACCGGCGAGTCAATACCCCCTGACAACAGCAGCGACGCCTTAAGACCGGTCCCTATAGGCATTCCGCCCTGGCCGCGAAGCTTTTTTTCGGCGCAGTAAACATACGCTTTAAAGTCGCGCACTTCCGCTTTTACGGTGATTTGGGGATTGTGTACGTCAACTATAAGCCCCTCGCAGTTTTCGTGCAGGAAACCGCCTATTTCCATGCTTATTTCCTGAGATGTGAGCGGGAATTTCTTATCTGAGCGCTTCGCCTCCACCTTGAAGCTCGTGCCGCTTTTAAGATCCGGTCCGCAGTATCTGAGCGCCGTCTCCTTCATCGACTCAATGTCCTTTTCACATTCTGCCGCCCTTGTAACCGACACTATCCCGAAGATTTTTGTCAGCCGCTCGCATACAAGATCGAGCTTGCTGCTGTCCTTAACGTCAATGTATATCGTAGCCTGTGCGATGGTTATGTCAGAGTCGTCTATGAGATGTATTGCATTGTAAATATTTTTCATGAGTATTTTTTCAAATCTGGGCCTGTTAAAGCCCTTTAAAATTATCTCTCCGTACTTTACGAGAATTATTTCTTTCATTTTTTATCCCTTTCATCATCTTATATATTTTCTTAAAAGAGCGACCTCTTTTTTCAGCACCTCGGCTGTAAAAATCATATCTTCTTTCGTGAGTGAGCTGTCAAAGCTGAACCTTACTGCGCCTTCTATCTCCTTTTTTGAACAGCCCATAGCCGTAAGAACGGGGCTTGGCTGCGGCTTGTGCGTTGAGCAGGCTGAGCCTGTAGATACAAAAATATCGCTGCTTTCAAGCGTGTGAAGAAGTATCTCGGCTCTTATTCCGACAAATGACACGTTCAGCACGTGCTTTGATGCATATTTAGGATCTCCGTTTATTTTTACTGATGGTATATTTTTTTCTATTTCGCTTTTAAGAGTATCGTAAAGCTCACTGCAGTCTCCGTAGCTTTCCTGCACCGCCGCCCCGAAACCGGCTATACCAATGACATTCTCCGTTCCGGGCCGTATGCCGTTTTGCTGACCTCCGCCGAATATAATCGGTGAAATCTTTCCTGTTTTTATATACAAGGCGCCTACGCCTTTAGGTCCGTGCAGCTTGTGTGCGCTTACGGTCACAAGGTCTGCCCCGGTGTCCCGCGGAGAGCAATCTACCTTTCCGAATGCCTGGACGCAGTCAGAGTGAAAAAGGGCGAGCGGTGATTTTTCCCTTACGAGCCCGCACGCTTCCTTTACCGGCTGTATGATTCCTGTTTCGTTATTCACTGCCATTATGCTTACGAGAGTCGTTTTTTCTGTCAGCTCTTCCTCAAGCTCCGCAAGGTCTATTCTGCCGTCGCTGCCGCAGCTGAGATATGACACCTCAAAGCCGTCATCTTCAAGGGCCTTGAACGCGCTTGTGACAGACGGATGCTCTATTTTCGTAGTTATTATTTTGTTTCCCCTTTTCTTGAGGTATTTTGCGCTTCCGATTATTGCGAGGTTGTTTGCTTCCGTGCCTCCTGAGGTGAAAAACACATACTTTTTCTGTACCGATAAAGCGTCGGCAACAGCAGCTTTGCTCGCTTCAACGAGCTTTTCGCTTTCTATCCCAAGCCGGTGCATTGACGATGGGTTCCCAAACAAATCCATAGCATTGGCTGCGGCACGCTTTGAAGCTTCTGACATCATCGTGGTTGAAGCGTTGTCAAGGTATATCATATAGTATCTTCTCCCGTGCCGGGAATATTTGCTGAAATCTCTAAAAAGTCAGCATTTCGGCACACACGCTTATTATACTCCATTGCAGACACATAGTCAAGACTGGAAGAAAAGTTTGGTTATAATGGTTAAGGCTTACCTTTTTATGGATATGTTTAAGCGTATTTGAGTATAATACGCATAGAATTTGCATTATATACACGTAATTGGCACATCTGTGCGAAAAAAATCAACAAAAAAACTTAAAATCCCTTGAATTTACGGTAAAAAAATGGTATAATTAGATGATGTTAAAAGTTTGAGGAACGGATGTGCAAGATGCGGCAAAAACGGTGGATATATAGAAATGAAAGCTATGACAACGAACATATTATCAAAGTCGCCGGTGAACTGGGTCTTTCTCCGGTTGTCCTGACAGTGCTGTACAACAGGGGCGTATCAAGCCCTGAAGCGATAAGAGCTTTTCTTGCAAAATCAATGCAGACAGTACACGATCCCATGCAGCTCCCTGACATGGATAAGGCTGTGCAGAGAATTTATGATGCTGTATGCAGCGGCGAGAAAATATATATTTACGGCGATTATGACGCCGACGGGGTAACATCTACCGTAATAATGTATAAGTATCTGATTTCTCATGGTGCGGACGTGCATTACTATATTCCCGATCGGGTAGACGAAGGCTATGGGATAAATATTATGGCAGTCAACCGGATATCAAAGACAGGCTGCAAGTTGCTTATTACCGTTGACTGCGGTATTACAGCATTTGGAGAAACGCAGCTTGCCAAGGCGCAGGGCATGGACGTTATAATAACCGATCATCATACCTGCAAAGAAAAATTACCTGATGCTTACGCTGTAATAAATCCAAAGCGACATGATTCATTTTATCCTTTCCGTGAGCTTGCGGGCGCCGGAGTGGCGTTTAAAACGGTGCTTGCGCTGTCTATTAAATTCGGTGAAAAAACGAAGGATATATTCTACAAATTTGCACCCTACGCGGCCATAGGAACGGTTGCTGACGTTGTTACCTTGCAGGATGAAAACAGGGTGATAGTTGACAGGGGGCTTTCTGAACTCTCTAAAACGACCCAGCCCGGAATTTGTGCGCTTGTCTCCGCTTCCGGAATCAAGGAAACCAATACGGGAGCAATAGCATTTGGAATAGCGCCGCGGCTGAATGCTGCCGGAAGACTTGATTCGGCAGACGTTGCTGTGGAACTTTTTATGTGCGAGAACAAAGCGCGCGCAAAGGAAATAGCAGAGCTTTTAAACGAAGAGAATGCGCAAAGGCGTGAGCAGGAACTTAAAATATTTAAGCAGGCATGTGAAATGATAGAGTCGAGCGAAAAGCTCCTTTCGGATAAGGTTCTTGTGGTGTCAGGCGAAAACTGGCATCACGGTGTTATCGGTATTGTCGCATCGAGGATATGCGAGAGGTATTATAAGCCTGTTGTTGTGATTTCGTGTGATGGCGAGAGCGGCAAGGGCTCGTGCAGAAGCTTGGAGGGCTTTAATATTTTTGAAGCTTTGTCGAGCTGCGAAGACGTTCTTGAAAAATTCGGCGGGCACGCTATGGCGGCAGGTCTGTCTCTTGCCGTTTCAGATATAGGAGAGCTTTCCGATAGGCTGAACAAATATGCAGCAGAGCATATGACCGATGAGATGACTGTGCCCTCGCTGAAAATCGACTGTAAAATATCGCCTAAGGCGCTTACAGCTGAAAATATAAAATACCTTGATATACTTGAGCCGTGCGGAACAGGCAATGAAAAGCCGGTTTTTTCAATCATCGGTGCCGAGGTCGTAACGTGCATGTATGTAGGTGAGGCAAAAAGCCATTTGCGGCTCCAGATAAAAAAAGGCGGCACGGTATTATCATGCATTGCGTTCAGAATGGGTGAGATGTACGATTATTTAAAGCCGGGGACTTTCGTTGCGGCTGCATTTTGCGCGGAGATAAACACGTATAACGGAATGAGGAGCGTTCAGCTGCGGATATTGGATATAAAGATTTTAAAATAAGCCCGAAAGGAAGTGATTTTTGTGAGCGGCGAACTTGAAAACAGCACTGTTTCACAGGTGCCTGACGAAAATGACAGGCTCATTGATGAGATAATGGAGAAAGTAAAAATAAGCAGTCCTGCGGCTAACACGGATATGATATACATCGCGTATAAGCTTGCAAAGCACGCGCATGAAAATCAGTTTAGAAAGTCGGGTGAGCCATATATAAATCACCCTGTTCAGATAGCTCATATAGCGGCAGATATGTCGGTCGATGCGGTGACTATTACAGCGTGTCTGCTTCATGACGTAGTGGAGGATACACCGTACAAGATAGAGGATATAAGGAATTTCTTCGGCGCAGAGGTGGCAGAGCTTGTTGACGGAGTGACAAAGCTTACAAAACTTCAGTATTCCACGCATGAGGAGCAGCAGGTGGAAAACCTGAGAAAAATGTTTCTCGCTATGGCAAAGGATATACGCGTTATAATAGTGAAGCTGATTGACAGGCTGCACAACATGAGAACGCTGGGTGCGATGCCGCATGAAAAGCAGCTTGAAAAGGCGAGGGAAACACTTGAGGTATATGCGCCTCTTGCTCACAGACTCGGTATGTCAAAAATAAAGGTTGAGCTTGAGGATTTGTCGCTAAAATATCTTGACCCGGTTGCGTATGAGGAGATACGTGAGAGCATAAACCAAAAAAAGAGCGAGAGAGAAGAATACATCAAAAGCATTATTGAACATATACGGGTAAAGCTTGACGAGGCACATATAGAGGGCGAGGTAATGGGGCGCGCCAAGCATTTTTACAGCATATTCAGAAAGATGTATACACAAAACAAAACAATAGATGAAATATACGATCTATTTGCAGTGAGAGTCATAGTGAACACTGTCGCCGATTGTTATGCTGTGCTTGGAATGATGCATGAGATGTACACACCCGTTCCGATGAGAGTGAAGGATTATATAGCAATGCCTAAACCGAATATGTACCAGTCGCTCCACACGACTGTCATAGGAGATAACGGGACGCCTTTTGAAATACAGATACGCACGTGGGAAATGCATAAGGTTGCCGAGGAAGGTATAGCCGCTCACTGGAAATATAAGGAGGGCATATCTGGCGAGGACGCTATGGATTCAAAGCTTGAATGGGTGCGTCAGCTCCTTGAGACGCAGATGAATACTGTTGACAGTGACGATTTCCTTAGCACGCTAAAAATTGATCTTTTTGCTGATGAGGTTTTCGTGTTTACTCCTAACGGAAAGGTTATATGCCTTCCTGCAAATAGTACTGTAATAGACTTTGCGTTTGCAATTCATTCCCAGGTCGGCTACAAGATGAGCGGAGCTAAGGTAAATGGAAAGATTGTTCCCAATAACTATATCCTTAAAAACGGGGAAATAGTTGAAATATTGAGCAACAACACACACGGACCGAGTCTTGACTGGCTTAAAATCGTCAGGACGAGTCAGGCAAAGAGCAAGATAAATCAATGGTTTAAAAAGCAAAACCGTGACGACAACATAGTACATGGCAAGGACCTTGTTGAAAAAGAATTAAAAAGAATGGGCTACACTCACGCTCAGCTTTTCCGCGAGGAGTGGGTGGCAAGATTGCTTAAAAGATACAGTTACCAATCAATGGATGACTTATATGCTGCCATAGGCTACGGTGCTCTGACGCCGCAGAAGGTTCTTCTGCGCCTGAGAGATGATCTCAGGACGGAGCAAAGAGAGCAGCAGAAAAAGGAAGGAGTGGGCTTGGCAGTCTCTCATTCAGAGGTCAGGAAAAGCTCGGCTTCGGGAAAGGGTATCATTGTAAAAGGTGTAGATAACTGTCTTGTTCGTATTGCCGGGTGCTGCGGCCCTGTACCGGGCGATGAAATAGTCGGATTTATTACAAAGGGCAGAGGTGTTTCGGTGCATCGTGCCGATTGCCCGAACATTCAGCCGCAGGCGCTGGCACCGGAGGACAGGGCGAGGTTTATAGAGGTTTCATGGTCTGATGATAAGCTTTCCGATTCGTACGTGGCAAACATTCAGCTTGAGGCATACGACAGGTCCGATCTCATGTTTGAAGTGTCTACCGTGCTCAAGGATATGAAGGTATCCTGCAAAACAATAAACGCATTTGTGAACAAGAAAAATGTTGCAGTGCTTCAGATAGGTGTTGAAATCGCAAGCATAAACGAGTTAAAAAATGTGGTTAAAAAGCTTCGCCAGCTTACAGACGTTATAAGCGTTTCGCGTATTTCCAATTAGGGGGGCAATGTATGACAGATAAAAGCGTTGAAATAAGAACGGATTTTATTAAGCTTGACCAGCTTTTAAAATTCTCGTCTCTTGCAGCGACCGGCGGAGAGGCAAAGGAAATTATAGCAGACGGCACCGTCTGCGTAAACGGGGAGCAGTGCCGGCAGCGCGGCAGAAAAATAAGAAAGGGAGATTTTGTTACGGTAGAGTTCGATGACGAAATCGTAAAAGTCGACGTTATCTGATATGCGTATATACGAATTATCCCTTAAAAATTTCAGAAATTACGGCAAGCAGACAGTTCAGTTTTCTGAGGGAGTGAATGTTCTCTGCGGCGACAACGCAAACGGCAAGACGAACGTGCTTGAAGCCGTCTATATTTTCGGATACGGGAAAAGCCACAGAGCAAGGTCAGACGCGGAAATGATAAACTTCGCAAGTGACTTTGCAAAAATTTCAATATCCTTTGAAAGCAGAGGCAGAAACTTTAAATCGGTCATCAATCTCTCCCGCGACGGCAAGAAAACGATATTTGTAAATAATGTGCCGATAAAAAGGCTGAGCAAGCTCTTGACGTATCTTCATGTCGTCCTGTTTTCACCGGACGACCTTTCACTGATAAAAGGGTCTCCTTCGCTGCGGCGGTCATACATCGATTCGGCTCTATGCAGGATTTATCCATCGTATATAGCGGCTCTGAGACAATTCCAGAAAGCGGCGGCGCAAAAAAACTGCTTGCTTAAGGAGCTGAAAAAAACTGGGAAAACCAGCGATTCATATCTTTCTGTATGGAACGATGCCATAGCTGAGGCAAGCGAGAAGATAATCGGATATAGGAGCGAATTCGTTTCGGAAATCAACTCACTTTCAGCTAAGATACAAAAAGACATTTCATCGGAAATGCTTGTGACGACGTATGAGCCAAACCTCAGCTGCACAGAAAAAGACGACATATTTGAATTTCTTGAAAGCAAGCAGGGACCTGAAATAACGGCAGGCGCGATGCGTTGGGGAATTCAAAGAGATGATATGTCTGTCTCAATAAACGGCAGTGACGCGCGGGTCTACGCATCGCAGGGCCAGCAGAGAACGGCGGCTCTTTCGTACAAAATAGCGGAGGCGGACTATATTTTTTCAAAGACCGGAGAGTATCCGGTTCTGCTTCTTGATGACATAATGTCTGAGCTTGATCTGAGCAGGAGAATGTACCTGTGGGAGAGGATTTCCGGGAAACAGGTTATGATAACCTGCACCGATACCGACTTTTTTGAAAGCAAAAACGGTACAAGGCTTTTTGAGGTAAAAAACAATGCTGTTACTCCGATAAATTCAATGTATGACGGGAGGCAAAGTGATGTATCTTCATCTGGGAAATAATGTTTCTGTGAATTCCGATTACATAGTCGGGATATTTGACATGGATAACACCACGGTATCCAGGCAGGGCAGGCGGTTTTTGCCGCTGGCGGAGAAAAAAGGGTATGTGATAAACGCTTCCGATGCACTCCCGAAATCATATATAGTTACTGAGGAAAACGGAGAGGTCAGAGTGTATATATCTTCAATTTCCACCCAGACTCTCTTTAAGCGAACGCGCATATCCGGACGTATAGACGAGATAATGTGATATATTTTATTTTGATAAGAAAGGCTATTGATAACACATGAGTATTGAAAAAATCGAAACAGTGTATGACGAAAATCAGATACAGGTTCTTGAAGGCCTTGAAGCTGTAAGGAAAAGACCGGGAATGTATATCGGTTCGACATCTGCGGCAGGGCTCCATCACCTCGTTTATGAAATTGTGGATAATTCTATAGACGAGGCGCTGGCGGGCTATTGCACAGTGATCAACGTCGATATCAATCCGGACAATTCCGTGACCGTCAAGGATAACGGCAGAGGAATACCTGTCGGAATTCATCCGCAGCAGGGAATACCGACTGTTGAGGTTGTCCTTACCATACTTCACGCCGGCGGAAAATTCGGCGGCGGCGGATACAAGGTTTCCGGCGGACTTCACGGCGTCGGCTCGTCAGTTGTTAATGCACTGTCAGAACGGCTTGAGGTTGAGGTGGCAAACGGAGAGCATATATATCATCAGAGCTATGAAAGAGGAAAGCCGGTTACATCGCTTCAGATAATCGGAGACACAGACAAAACCGGTACAAAAATCACATTTAAGCCCGACCCAGACATATTTGAGGTTCTGGAATTTGATTACGATACGCTTCTTAAAAGGCTTAGGGAGCAGACGTTTTTGAATAAGGGAGTAAAGATAATTTTCCGCGATCTGAGAAATCCCGAAACGCCTGAAGTAGTACTTCATGCCGAGGGCGGAATTAAGGAGTTTGTAAGCTTTATAAATAAAACGAAGGATCCGCTGCATGATGAAATAGTGTACTTTGAGGCAAAACGCGACGATATGGAAGTTGAGGTCGCAATGCAGTACACGACTGCTTACAGCGAGCTCGTGCTCAGCTTTGCCAACAATATTCACACGATGGACGGCGGAACTCATGAAACGGGATTTAAGGCCGGGCTTACACGTGTAATAAATGACTATGCAAGAAAATACAATTTTCTGAAAGAAAAGGATCCGAATCTGAGTGGTGAGGATACAAGAGAAGGACTTACAGCCGTGATAAGCGTCAAGGTTATGGACGCGCAGTTTGAGGGTCAAACTAAAACAAAGCTCGGAAACAGCGAGGCAAGAACGCTTGTAGAAACGGCTGTAAACGATAAGCTTTCCGCATTTCTTGAGGAAAATCCTAAAGTTGCCAAGATAATAATAGATAAGATACTCATGGCATCAAGGGCAAGAGAGGCTGCTAAAAAGGCGAGAGAGGCGACAAGGAAAGGCTCGAGTGCAAACAATTCGGCGCTTTTGGGCAAGCTTGCGCGCTGCACCGATGAAAACACCGACTATGCTGAGCTCTATATAGTCGAGGGAGACTCCGCAGGAGGTTCAGCAAAGCAGGGCAGGAACAGGAGATTTCAGGCAATTCTTCCTCTTTGGGGCAAGATGCTTAATGTTGAGAAGTCAAGGATAGACAAGGTGTACGGAAATGAAAAGCTTCTCCCGATAATACAGGCGCTTGGTGCCGGTATAGGTGATGAACTAGACATTACTAAGCTTAAATACGGCAAGGTTATCATAATGGCCGATGCCGATGTCGACGGCTCGCATATAAGAACATTGCTTTTGACGTTTTTCTTCAGATATATGCGTCCGCTTGTTGAGGGCGGGCATATATACATTGCTCAGCCGCCCCTGTTTAAAGTGTTCAAGGGGAAAAACAAGAACTACGAGGAGCGCTTTGCTTATACGGACGATGAGCGCGACAGACTCATAGCTGAGATGGGGCAGGGTGCCAAGGTACAGCGCTACAAAGGTCTTGGTGAGATGGATGCCGAGGAGCTGTGGGAGACTACGATGAATCCCGAAACGAGAACAATGCTCCGAGTTAAGCTTGAGGATGCTCAGCAGGCTGACGAAACATTCACGATCCTTATGGGTGAAAAGGTTGAGCCGAGGCGCGAGTTTATAGAAAAATATGCCAAATACGTTTCAAATCTTGATATATGATGTTTTGTTATAATGGCTTTTAAAGCCTTTATATAAAAAAATACTGCGCCGCATCGGTTGATTGATTACCGAGTGGCAGCAAGGAGGAATTTTTTATGGATAACAAAATCACCGCAACAAACTCAAAAAAGCTTGTGATGACCGCGCTGTTAACGGCAATAGTAGTACTTTTGCAGCTCATTGCGGCAAACGTCAGGTTCGGGCCGTTCTCTATAACGCTCGTGCTGCTTCCGATAGTCGTGGGCGCGGCAGTGTGCGGAGTCGGGACAGGCGCGTGGCTCGGTCTTGCGTTCGGCATTATGGTGCTTGCTACCGACAGCCAGGCTTTCCTTGCCGTAAACCCTGCTGGGACGGTTATCACTGTGCTTGTAAAGGGCGTGCTCGCCGGCATTGCTTCAGCTCTTGTTTACAAAACGCTTGAGGGGAAAAATAAGTATGTAGCGGTAGTGCTTGCATCAATAGTTTGTCCGGTTGTAAATACCGGTATATTTCTTATCGGATGCAATGTGTTCTTTATGGAAACGATAACGCAGTGGGGAGCGGAGCTCGGCTTCGAGTCGGCTTTTGAGTACCTGGTTATAGGCATGGTCGGAATCAATTTCATTATTGAGCTTATTGTTAATATTGTGCTTGACCCAATAATTGTTAGGGTGATAAAAATAAACAGGCTCATAGGCTGATATTTCTAACATAAAAATAAGCCTCATGCGGGAAAACCGCATGAGGCTTTGATTTTATCTGCAAGAAACTTTGATAATTACTTCTTGAGATTTGCTTCGAGCTTTTCAAGCTCTTCTTTAATTTCAACAGGAAGTCTGTCTCCGAACTGAGCGAAATACTCTTTTGCGTTTGCAACATCCTCAAGCCATACATCTTTGTCAATGCTGAGCAGAGATTCAAGAGTCTTTCTGTCGATGTCAAGATCTGTTACATCAATATCATCAGCCTTCGGAAGATATCCAATCGGGCTGTCTACGGCATCGGCTTTGCCTTCGCAGCGGTCGAGGATCCAGAGAAGAACACGCATATTATCACCAAATCCAGGCCACATGAATTCACCGTTCTCATCCTGTCTGAACCAGTTAACGTGGAAGATCTTAGGAGCTTTTTCAGGATCGATCTTTTTGCCCATCTCGAGCCAGTGAGCAAAATAGTCTGCCATGTTATATCCAACGAACGGCTTCATAGCCATAGGATCGCGGCGAACTACGCCAACAGCTCCTGTAGCAGCTGCTGTTGTCTCAGAAGCCATTGTAGCACCTACAAATACACCGTGCTGCCAATCTCTTGACTGATATACGAGCGGAGCGCACTTTGCACGTCTGCCGCCGAATACGATAGCGGATACCGGAACGCCTGCAGGATTCTCAAATTCGCTTGAAATGCACGGGCAGTTAACTGCAGGAGCAGTAAATCTTGAGTTAGGATGAGCAAGCTTGCCTTCGTATGTCTTGCCGTTTACCTTAGAACCCTTCCACTCTGTAGCGTTCTCCGGAGGATTCTTGTCAAGGCCTTCCCACCATACAGTCATGTCGTCGTTGTTGATTGCAACATTTGTGAAGATTGTATTCTTCTTTGTAGCCGCCAGAGCGTTGTAGTTTGTTTTTTCGCTTGTTCCCGGAGCAACTCCGAAGAAACCAGCCTCAGGGTTAACAGCATAAAGTCTGCCGTCCGGTCCGATTCTAAGCCATGCAATATCATCGCCCACCGTCCAAACCTTATAGCCTTTTTCTTTGAGGTATTTAGGCGGAATAAGCATTGCCAGGTTTGTTTTACCGCAAGCTGACGGGAATGCTGCACAGATGTACTTTACTTCGCCTTTCGGATTTTCAAGACCGAGGATAAGCATATGCTCTGCCATCCAGCCTTCATTTTTTCCAAGGTATGAAGCAATACGAAGCGCAAAGCACTTCTTACCGAGAAGAACATTTCCGCCGTAACCTGAATTTACAGACCAAATTGTTGAATCCTGGGGGAATTGAACTATATAGCGCTCCTCAGGGTTTACATCCTTCTTAGCATGCAAACATTTTACGAATTCAGGGCTGTCGCCGAGAACATCCATAACTTTTGTGCCAACTCGTGTCATGATGAGCATGTTAAGAACAACGTAAATACTGTCTGTAAGCTCTATGCCTATCTTTGAGAAGGGAGAGCCTACCGGGCCCATTGAATAAGGAATAACATACATTGTTCTGCCCTTCATAGAATCCTTGTACAAAGCCTTAAGCTTTGCGTACATTTCAGCAGGATCCATCCAGTTGTTGATAGGTCCGGCTTCTTCTTTTGTCGGAGTGCAGATGAAAGTTCTGTCTTCAACTCTTGCAACGTCGTTTTCTGCTGTTCTGTGGTAGTAGCAGCCAGGAAGCTTCTCCTGGTTGAGTTTTATCATTTCACCGGTGCTGACAGCCTCTGCCCTCAGGGCATCTCTCTGCTCGTCGCTTCCGTCAATCCATACAATTTTATCCGGAGCGCACATTGCAGCCATTTCATCAATCCATGAAAGAACAGTTTTGTTGTTTGTCATGATTAAGTACCTCCTGTCAATTTAAACATAGTATACTAAAATACTAATCACTTTCATTATATCATAGTTGCGCGCCGTTTAAAAGCTTTTTTTGGAAAAACGATAAATTTTAGATATTTCTATTCTATTTGTTAAATATAAATCAAAGTATTATAATAGTTTTGCACAATAATTGTAAACACGTGTCGAATAATTTGTAAATGTGCCGTATGCTGTGCCAACAGCCTGTGTTTAGACAACTTATCGTTATTGGCAGATAAATATTCTATTTTTTGTGCATAAGTGTAAAATCACAGCTGCGGAGGTTGACTTTTAATTCTCTTAATGGTATAATATTCTTTCAAAGGATGCATTGAAAGTCGAAAGGTTACGGTGAAATGATAAACGGTAAGCAAAGAGCGTATCTTAGAAAACTCGCAAACGGTATTGATGCCGTGTTTCAGATAGGAAAGGGTGGCGTGACTGATGTTGTTCTCACCCAGCTTTCTGATGCGCTTGAAGCAAGGGAGCTCATAAAGGTGCACATACTTGAAACTGCGCTTCTTGACACAAAATCAACATGCAATAGCATAGCAGCGAGACTCGGTGCAGAATCGGTTCAGGCGATTGGTTCAAGGTTTGTGATTTACAGACAGAGCAGTAAGGAAAAAAACAGAAAAATAAAATTGCCGAGGGTTTGATATGTCCGGACTTGGAATAATGGGAGGAACGTTTAATCCCATTCACACTGCGCACCTTGTTATAGCACAGTCTGCGCTTGAACAGTACAATCTCGCAAAGGTCATGTTCCTGCCGAATGCGATACCGCCTCACAAGAGGTGCGATTATATGGCGAGCAGGAAGCTGCGCCTTGAAATGGTAAGGTCGGCTGTCAGCAGCAATAAGCGCTTTTTTGTTTCCGACTATGAGATAAACGTCGGTGGATTTTCGTACACGGCAGAGACAATGAAGCATTTTAAAAGAATGTATGATGATGATATATATTTCATTATAGGCGGAGATTCACTGAGGGATTTTGGAACATGGTACAAGCCTGATGAAATAAGTCGTCTCTGCACTCTTTTGGTGTATCCGAGAGGTGATGTGGATGTGAAAAAGGCAGCTGCAGAGCTTGGCGACAGGTTCGGAACTAAAATAGGCTTTATATCGTCTCCAAGACTTGACATATCGTCTACTGGTATTAGAGAGTCTGTAAGGGCAGGCAGAAGCATTAAATACCTTGTGCCGGACGGAGTCGAGAAAATAATTATGGATAATGGGCTGTATGCCCCGCGGTGACATTAAAATGGATTTGTTTGAAAAGGTGAAAAAAGAGCTTTCAAAGAAAAGGTATGAGCATTGTCTAGGTGTTGCAAATCTTGCAAGGGAGTTGGCGCTGAAGCTTGGTGAGGACGGAGAAAAAGCCTATACTGCCGGGATGCTTCACGATATAGCAAAGGAGCTCAGTTCAGATACGATGTTCGAGCTTTGTGAAAAATACGGCATAATCCCGGACGATGTTGAAAAAAAGAACCCCGGTTTGCTTCATGGACCTGTGGGAGCAGAGATTTTGAGAGAAAACGGTGTAAGAGATACTGATATTTTGAATGCCGTAAGGTATCATACGGTAGGAAGAGCGGAAATGAGCACGCTTGAAAAAATAATTTATCTTGCCGATATGGTGGAGCCGTCAAGGACATACCCTGAGGCAGTTAGGCTCAGGCAGCTTGCACGGTCAGATTTTGACGAGGCTTTTTTGCGGTGTCTTATGTACACAACTGAATATAATATGAAAAAATATCGGCTTATCCATGTATCGACTATTGAAGCGTGGAACAGCGAGCTTATGAGGAGGGATAAATATTGACGTCTGATGAAAAGACAAAATTGATTGAAAAAGCGATGGATGATAAAAAAGCGCACGACATAACGGTGATTGATGTGAGCAAGCATACTACGATAGCGGAGAGGTTTGTGATCTGCTCGTGCGGTTCTTCAGTTCAGGCGAAGGCTGTTGCAGATAACGCCGAGGAGTTTATGAGGAACGCAGGTGAGAGTGTGCATCACATAGAGGGATATTCTGCCGGAAGCTGGATACTGCTTGATTTCGGAGATGTTATAGCTCACATTATGACAAACGAAACGAGAGAATTTTATGATATAGAGCGACTTTATTAATAAAATAAAAAAGGGGAATGAACTGTAATGGGATATGATTTTAAGGGCTTTGAGAAGAAGTGGCAGGACAGGTGGGAGGCTGAAGGTGCATTTCATGCGAAGACAGGAAGCAGTAAACCCAAGTATTATGCGATGATAGAGTTCCCGTATCCGTCGGGGGCCGGTCTGCACGTAGGTCACCCGAGAAGCTATACTGCGCTTGACATAATAGCGAGAAAGAAAAGGATGGAGGGTTATAATGTCCTTTATCCTATAGGCTGGGACGCTTTTGGTCTTCCTACTGAAAACTACGCTATCAAAAATAAAATCCATCCTAAAATAGTTACAGAAAATAATATCAAAAATTTCAAAAGACAGCTTAAAATGCTTGGATTTTCGTTCGACTGGTCAAGGGAGATAAACACGACTGACCCTGAGTACTACAAATGGACACAGTGGATATTTCTTCAGCTTTTTAAACACGGTCTTGCATACAAGCAGGAAATGCCTATAAACTGGTGCACAGGCTGCAAGGTAGGGCTTTCAAACGAAGAGGTCGTAAACGGTGTCTGTGAGCGTTGCGGGAGTGAGGTTGTACAGAGAAGAAAGAGCCAGTGGATGCTTAAAATCACTGAGTATGCCCAAAGGCTTATTGATGATCTCGACGGACTTGACTTCATAGAAAAGGTAAAGACTCAGCAGAAAAACTGGATAGGCAGGAGTGAAGGTGCGGAAGTAACATTTAAGCTTTCGACAGGTGATGATGTGGTAGTTTATACCACAAGATGCGATACGCTTTTCGGAGCTACGTATGTTGTTTTAAGTCCGGAGCATCAGCTTATTGACAAGATAAAGGACAGCATCACAAACTGGGATGATGTTATAAAGTACAGAGAAGATGCTTCAAAGAAATCTGAGTTTGAGAGAACAGAGCTCGCCAAAGAGAAAACGGGAGTAGCTTTGGAGGGGATTTATGCTGTAAATCCTGCAAACGGGTCAAAGCTCCCCGTTTGGATATCTGATTACGTTCTCGTAACGTACGGAACCGGAGCGATAATGGCGGTGCCGGCTCATGATGACAGGGACTTTGAGTTTGCGAAAAAGTTTTCCCTGCCTATAATTGAGGTTGTTGCCGGCGGCAAAAATGTACAGGAGGAGCCGTATACAGATGTAGCGTCAGGCGTGCTTGTAAACAGCGGATTTTTAACCGGGCTAACTGTCAAGGAAGCTATTCCAACCATGATAGACTGGCTTGAGAAAAACGGGCTCGGTAAGAGAAAAGTAAACTTCAAGCTCCGTGACTGGGTATTTTCACGTCAGCGTTACTGGGGTGAGCCTATACCGCTTGTTTACTGTGAAAAGTGCGGTTGGGTGCCGATTCCGGAGGAGGAGCTGCCGCTCAAGCTTCCGGAGGTAGAGACGTTTGAGCCGGGCGAGGACGGAGAATCACCGCTTAAAAAAGCAACTGACTGGATAAAGACTACTTGTCCGCACTGCGGCGGCCCTGCTGAAAGGGAAACAGATACGATGCCGCAGTGGGCAGGTTCAAGCTGGTATTTCCTCAGATATATGGATCCTCATAACAGCGAAGCGCTCGCGAGCAAGGAGGCGCTTGAATACTGGTCGCCCGTTGATTGGTATAACGGAGGAATGGAGCACACAACGCTTCATCTTCTCTACTCACGCTTTTGGCATAAGTTCCTCTACGATATCGGGGTTGTTCCAACAAAAGAGCCGTATCAGAAGCGTACGTCGCATGGTATGATTCTTGGAGAGAACAATGAAAAAATGTCTAAATCAAGAGGAAATGTAGTAAACCCTGATGATGTTGTAAATGAGTTCGGTGCTGACGCGTTTAGAACGTACGAAATGTTTATAGGTGCGTTTGATCAGTCTACGCCGTGGTCGAATCAGGGACTCAAAGGCTGCTATAAATTCCTTGAGCGTGTATGGAACCTGAAGAAAATGGTGACCGATGACGAAGGATTTTCACCAGACTTGGAAAAGCTTATGCATAAGCTTATTAAAAAAGTGGGCGAGGATTACGACAGAATGAAATTCAACACGGCTATTGCGGCCATGATGTCTGCCATTAACGATTTTTACAAGAAAGGCAGCATTACAAAAGGTGAGTTTGTCACTTTCCTTACACTGCTTAACCCGGCAGCTCCGCATATAACGGAGGAGCTTTATGAGCCGTACGGCGGCGGTGAACTGCTCTCGCTCAGAAAGTGGCCGGAATACGACGAGGAAAAAACAAAGGATGATGAGATTGAGATAGTTGTCCAGATAAACGGAAAAATACGAGATAAGCTGATGATACCGGCGGACCTTTCAAGGGACGATACGCAAAAGGCTGCACTTGACAGCGAGAAAATTAAGGCTGAAACCGCAGGTAAAAATGTGGTGAAGGTTATTGTTGTTCCTGGAAAAATAGTTAACATAGTAGTCAAGTAAGCATTTTTATACGGTCAAAGACAAGAATATTAAAACATTTTAGGGGATGATGCCGGTGCAGCATCCCCTTTGACTGTCTGAAGGGGGATAGTTATGAAAAAATACGAATTGGATATGACGGTTGGCAGTACATACAAAGACATACTTTTGTTTTCCATACCGCTGTTTTTTACCAATGTGCTGCAGCTGCTTTACAATGCCGCCGACCTTATTGTTGTGGGCAGATTCGACGGATATGCGGCAATGTCCTCTGTCGGTGCGACTAGCGCTCTTATCAATTTGATGATAAATCTCTTCATCGGGTTTGCAACGGGAGCAGGGGTCACAATATCGAGGTATTTCGGTGAAAGAAATTCAGCAGGGATGAAGAGGGCTGTCAGCACCTGTGTAGGAATATCTATCATTTTCGGGTTTGTCGTTATGGGTATTGGATTAACATTTGCCCGTCCGCTTCTTACGATAATGTCATGTCCTGAAGACCTGATAGACGGAGCCGAGCTTTATATGCGCATATAT
>CALXSX010000067.1 GCA_944391265.1 uncultured Clostridia bacterium
TGACTGCGCGTCGCGTATGAGCGTGCCCTGCGGCACATATATCTCAATATCAGCTCCGTTTTTGCCCTTCTGCCTTTTGCCGGAGCCGTTGCCGCCGCTTTCTGCGACGTACTTCCTCTTATATTTGAAATCCATCAGCGTCATCATAGCTGTATCCGTCTTAAACACGACGTTGCCGCCGTTGCCGCCGTCGCCGCCGTCCGGGCCGCCTGCAGCAACATACTTTTCGCGGTGAAACGATATGGCGCCGTTGCCACCGTTGCCGGCCTTTATATAAATTTTTGCCTTGTCAACGAACATTTACTGCTCCTTTCTCAAACAGAAAATAGTGGTTTCGACAGCTTTGCAGTCTCTTCGCACCGTAACTGTACTAAAAAAGGCTGTAAAAAACCGTCGTTTTTCACAGCCCCATAATCTTTGAAATTAAGCGGAATAAACACTGCACTGTGTCTTATCCTTACCCTTTCTTTCAAATCTGACTTTTCCGTCAATCAATGCGAAAAGCGTATCATCGCTGCCCTTTCCGACATTAACTCCCGGATGAATCTTCGTTCCTCTCTGTCTTACGAGGATATTTCCGGCTAATACAAACTGACCGTCAGCTCTCTTGACACCGAGTCGTTTACTTTCGCTGTCACGTCCGTTTTTTGTACTACCCATACCTTTCTTATGAGCCATGAATTAACACCTCTGCTTTCTTGAAAACCGAATTCGGAATTAACCGTTGATTTTTGTTATTTCTATCTTTGTAAAGGGCTGTCTGTGTCCCTTTTTGCGGCGGTAGTTCTTCTTTCTCTTCATCTTGAAGACATAGATTTTCTTCGCCTTGCCGTTCTTCAAAACCTTTGCCTCAACAGCTGCACCCTCAACCACCGGGGTACCAACCGTGACCTTTTCGCCATCGCCTATGATAAGAACCTTATCAAACGTAACAGCTTCGCCCTCTTCGGTTCCGACCTTTTCAACAAAGATTACATCGCCCTCTGAAACCTTGTACTGCTTTCCGCCTGTTTCGATAACTGCGTACATACTTTTACACCTCCTGTTTTATTTCGGAGACACGCTATTAAGGCAAGCAAATTGCTTTTTATGGCCTCTTCTATGCGGTCACTAAAAAATTATACCAAAAAAATATATACAAGTCAATAGTTTTTTAACATTTTTATAAGTTTTTACTATATTATTAAAAAATTCCGTTCAACACACGCGTTTACTTATTCAACATTACTCCTTAACCGGTTTTTCAGAAAAAATGTATATGCCCTTGCAGGCTTTTGTAAACGTAAGGACTATCCTTCTGCCGCCCGGAAGTGTAACTACAGAAAGGTACCCTTCCTCTGTCCTCCGTATCGGAGAATACGCCGCGCCGCTGTAGTGACTTTCAACATACCTTGACAAAGCCTTGTGTTCGCTGCTGTACAAAGCGGTGTTAAACAGTCCTGTTCTCTTCAGCACGCCGGCTGCAACGGCCGCGCCCAGTCCTGCGAGCACAAGCGCCCTACTTGTATTCTTTTTCATAAACGACTTCCTTTCTGCGGCTATTATCACACATCGTGATAAACAGCATACACCTCTCGCTTCGGCATACCCCTGTCGGCAGCTGCCTGCTTTATGGCGTCCTTTACTGACATTCCGCCGCTTACGTATTTATCGACATGCTCCTTTATCTCCACGCCCTCCCATGGGTTCTCCGGCTCGGAGCACTCGCTCGCGCCCTCAACCACTATGACGTATTCTCCGCGAGGCTTTTCTGTTTTATAAAACTCTGCCGCTTCGGCAAGCGTCGTCCGCTTTACCTCCTCGTGAAGCTTCGTCAGCTCCCTTGCAAGAGCGATTCTCCTGTCCCCGAAAACTTTAAGCATATCATCAAGCGTGTACGGAAGCTTGTGCGGAGCCTCGTAAAATATCAAAGTATGAGTATCGCTTTTTAGCTGGTTCAGGTGCTCCGCGCGGTGCCTTTTGTTAACCGACAAAAATCCCTCAAACGAAAACCGTTTTGTAGAAAGCCCCGACAGTATAAGCGCGTTTATAAGCGCCGCCGGCCCGGGTATGCTCGTAACCTCAATACCCTTTTCTATGCACATCCTCACAAGGTCCTCGCCGGGATCCGATATTGCCGGAGTCCCCGCATCTGACACGAGCGCCACGCTCTTTCCGCTGAGCATGAGCGAGCAAAGATATTCACCCTTTTGCCGTTTGTTGTGCTCATGATAGCTCGTGAGCGGCTTATGAATATCAAAGTGATTCATTATCTTTATCGTCTGCCTCGTGTCCTCGGCAGCTATGATATCTACCGACCTGAACACCTCCAGAAATCTCGCCGACACATCGCCGAGGTTGCCTATCGGTGTGGCGCACAGATACAGTATTCCCGTTTTCTCCACATTATCCCTCTTTTTCAGCTGAATTTTCTGCCGTAAATCTCCTTTAGCTCATCGCTTTCTCCGCCGTCCGGAGCTGTCAGTATGAGCGGATTCATCACCTTGAGCTCAGAGCCGCCGCCAAGCACACCGTCAATCAGAAACAAAACGGGGGGCTTGTCTGAGGTCGTATGCACGAATCTCAGCCGCTTGGGCTCTATGCCGCAGCTTTTCATTGAAAATATCACATCGGAAAGCCTTGACGGGCGGTGCACCAAAACAAGATGACCTTTGTTTTTAAGCAGCTTCTTTGCCTGCTCTGTTACATCGTTTATTGTGCACATGACCTCGTGGCGTGCTATCGTCTTTGAGTCATCCGCGTTCGCTATTGCACTGCCGCACCTCATGTACGGAGGATTGCATGTTATCATATCAAAATAACCGCTTCGCAAACCGCTGTCCCGCAGGTCCGCACAGCGTATAAAAACGCGGCCGCCAATGCCGTTAAGCTCAACGGAGCGCTGCGCCATGTCGGCAAGCGGCTCCTGTATCTCAACTCCGTGTATTTCCGAAGCCTTTGTTTTGGCGTACAGCAGTATAGGGACAATTCCGCTGCCCGTACAAAAATCAAGTATCCTGTCAGCTTTTACAGACGCGGCAAAGTCCGACAGAAGCACAGCGTCAGTGCCGAACCTGAAGCCTTCCTTTTTCTGTATCACAACGAGCGAATCCCTCTGAAGATCGCATATGATCTCATCCGTTTTGCTGTGTACGAGCTTTTCTGAAAAATTAGTCATGAATATATGCCTTTTTATAAAAACGCATGTTTTCGTTGTCCTTCAGCCTGTCAAGGGCAAACCCTGCACCCTTTGCGACGCACGATACAGGGAATTCGGCTATCCTTGTTTTTATGCCGGTCTCTTGTGATATAAGCTCCGGGAGTCCCGTTATCAGGCTTCCGCCGCCGGTCATCACTATGCCGTCTGTCATTATATCACCCTGAAGCTGAGGCGAAACCTCCTCAAGCGTTTCTTTTATCCTTTCGATAATGTTGTGGACAAGGTCATCAAAGCACGGCTTTAGCTCAGCTGCCGATACAATGACTGCCTTGGGAAGTCCCGTTACAGTGCATATGCCCCGGGCAACGCACGAAATATCTTCGCCGCCGTCAATTACCCTGCCTATGGATATTTTAAGATGTTCAGCAGTCTGAGGTCCTACTATAAGGTTATAATTTTTTCTCATAAACCGTTCAACCGCTGTGTTGAAATCGTTACCCGCAATCTTCAGCGAACGGCCGGATATTATCTTTCCGACTGATATAACGGCAATGTCTGTCGTTCCGCCGCCTATATCTATCACCATTGCGCCGCGCGGCAGCGTTATATCAATTCCGGCTCCGAGCGCCGCCGCGACGGGCTCTTCCATAATATATATCTCCCTGCCGCCCATCTGCCTTGCAGTTTCTATTACTGCTCTCTGCTCAACGTCAGTGACACCCGACGGGACGCACATCATTATCTTCGGTCTGCCGACGGTCTTTGACATGGGCTTTGAAAGAAAGCTTTTTATCATCGCCTCCGTATACGTATAGCTCGATATGACGCCCGCTGAAAGCGGTCTGATAACGTCAATCTCCGGAGGATTTCTGCCTATCATCACCTGAGCTGCGGCCCCTACGGTAACCGTTTCGCCGGTCTGCCTGTTTACTGCGATAACAGACGGCTCGTTTATTATTATTCCTTTTCCTTTTAAATAAACAACGACCGAGGCTGTGCCAAGGTCAATGCCTATCGAAGTATTAAACATACGTTTTCCTTTCCGGTCAGCAAACATTAAATTCAATATTTCGTCATTCATGGAGGACAAGAGCACTGCACAGCAGCGCTGTAATCAGCGGAAGATTGCACCCCCACTGATTACAAATACGAATCCCGCCGCCTATAGATGCAGGGGACATCATGTATGCAGTTATATTATCCTGAGAATATTGAACACTATTACGAAAAATATGAAAAACGAGAGCGCCGTCATGTACATGACCCTGACAGCCGGCGCAAAGCTCCATTCAGCGCGAAGCCCCTCATACGTCAGTATAATCCACATGACTATTCCCGTAAGAAACAGCATGACGGTCGCGTAAACGGAGAAAAAGTTTACAGCCACACCGACAAGCGAGAGCACCATTAGCGGTATTAGCGCCGCGGCAGGCCGCACGCAAAACGTCTTAAATGAGGTCTGCTGTCTCATTATGAACCTGTTCACAATAAAAAGCACGG
>CALXSX010000068.1 GCA_944391265.1 uncultured Clostridia bacterium
AAACAGCTTTAATTTGAACGAATTTCAGAAAGGATGAATTGGTTATGAAAAAATATAAGGTTAACGTAAACGGAAACGCGTATGAGGTAGAGATAGAGCTCATAAGCGAAAGCGAAGCTAAAACAGCAGCACCGGCAGCAGCTCCGGCTGCGGCACCGGCAGGCGCAGGCGAGCAGGTAAAAGCGCCTATGCCCGGCACAATACTCAGCGTAAATGTAAATGTCGGCGACACAGTTAAAGAGGGTCAGATTCTCATGATTCTTGAGGCTATGAAAATGGAAAACGAAATCATGGCAGGTGCAAGCGGCAAGGTTACATCTGTTGCGGTAACAAAGGGACAATCCGTTGAATCGGGCACAGTTCTTTGCACAATTGCCTGAAAAGCCCCGCAAAATTTTATCTAAGGAGAGTATTGACTTATGGATACACTAATAAATTTTGTGCAGGATACGGGCTTTGCAATGGTAGCAGCTAATCCCAAAGTGCTTATTATGCTGCTCATTTCCTTTGTTCTTTTGTATCTTGCCATAGTAAAGAAATTTGAACCGCTTCTTCTGCTCCCGATCGCATTCGGTATGCTTCTGACGAACCTCCCCGGTGCGGAGATGTATCATGAGGAGCTGTTTGCCGGCGGTCATGTTCACTGGGATTTGTTCAGCGGAGATGCCGGTCTAACTCCTGGACTTATAGACTACCTGTACCTCGGCGTTAAGCTCGGCATTTATCCGTGCCTTATATTCCTCGGCGTAGGTGCGATGACCGACTTCGGTCCTCTGATTGCAAACCCGAAGAGTCTGCTTCTGGGTGCGGCGGCACAGCTCGGTATATTCGTTACGTTCTTCGGAACAAGACTCCTTTTTGACTTCACACCGTTTGAGGCTGCGTCAACAGGTATAATAGGCGGTGCTGACGGCCCGACTGCTATATTCGTTACGTCAAAGCTTGCCCCTGAGCTTCTGGGTCCTATCGCCGTTGCGGCTTATTCATACATGGCTCTCGTTCCTGTAATTCAGCCGCCGATTATGAAGCTTCTTACAACGAAGAAGGAAAGACAGATAGAGATGAAGCAGCTTCGAGAGGTTTCAAAGACAGAGAAAATCATATTCCCTATCGTTATAACAGCGTTTGTATCGATTCTTCTTCCGTCAGCGGCTCCGCTTATCGGTTCGCTTATGCTCGGTAACCTCATGCGTGAGTGCGGCGTGGTTGACAGAATTTCAAAAACGGCTCAGAACGAGCTTATGAACATAGTAACTATATTCCTCGGAATATCGGTCGGTGCTACTGCTACGGCTGAAACATTCCTCCGTCCGCAGACTATTGAAATCATCATAATGGGTGTTATAGCATTCGGCTTCGGTACTGCAGGCGGCGTGCTTCTCGCAAAGCTCATGAACCTGTTCCTAAAGGAAAAGATAAATCCGCTTATCGGTTCAGCCGGTGTTTCGGCAGTTCCTATGGCGGCAAGGGTTTCTCAGGTGGTAGGTCAGAAAGAAAATCCGAGAAACTTCCTGCTCATGCACGCTATGGGCCCGAACGTTGCCGGTGTTATAGGCTCGGCAATAGCAGCAGGCGCATTTTTGACATTGTTCTTGCAGTAATCAGGAAAGGCGGTATTTTGTATGGGTAAATTATATATTACAGATACTATTCTTCGTGATGCGCACCAGTCACAGGCTGCTACGCGTATGAGAATAGAAGATATGCTTCCGGCATGTGAGATTCTCGACAGCATAGGCTACTGGTCACTCGAATGCTGGGGCGGAGCTACGTTTGACACGTGCATGAGATTTTTGAATGAGGATCCGTGGGAAAGGCTGCGCCTCCTTAAGAAAAATTTGCCGAACACAAAGCTGCAGATGCTTCTGCGCGGTCAAAACCTGCTCGGTTACAAGCACTACGCTGATGATGTTGTGGAAGCGTTCTGCAAAAAGTCAATAGAAAACGGTATCGATGTTGTAAGAATATTCGACGCTTTAAACGATCCGAGAAATATGCAGGCGGCAATGAAATTCGTTAAGGAATACGGCGGACTTGTAGAAGCCGCAATAAGCTACACCACAAGCCCCGTTCACAACGAAGACTATTTCGTAAAGCTTGCCTGCGAGCTTGAGAAAATGGGCGCTGACGTTATCTGCATTAAGGATATGGCAAACCTGCTTCTTCCGTATGATGCGTACAGCCTTGTTAAGAAGCTCAAGGAAAACGTATCAGTTCCTATCCATCTTCACACGCATAACACAACAGGCACAGGCGATATGACATATCTCATGGCTGTGCAGGCAGGTGTTGACATAGTTGACTGTGCGCTTTCTCCGCTCTCGAACGGAACGAGCAATCCTACAACAGAATCGCTCGTTGCCACGCTTAAGGGCCATGAAAGAGACACAGGTCTCGACCTTCAAAAGCTCAGCAAAGCGGCAGCTCATTTCAGAGGTGTTGCGGCTAAGCTTAAGGAACAGGGAAGTCTTGACCCGAAGGTTCTCAATGTTGATACAAACACGCTTTTGTACCAGGTTCCGGGCGGTATGCTTTCAAACCTTATATCGCAGCTCAAGCAGGCAAAGGCTGAGGACAAATATTACGAGGTTCTTCAGGAGGTGCCGAGAGTGCGCAAGGACTTCGGTTATCCGCCGCTCGTAACTCCTACAAGCCAAATTGTCGGCTCACAGGCAGTATTGAACGTTCTTTCAGGCGAGCGCTATAAGATGATAACAAAGGAATCAAAGGGACTTCTCCGCGGCGAGTACGGAAAACTTCCGGGCGAAGTTAACAAAGAGGTTCAGAAGAAGGCTATCGGCAGCGATGAGGTTATCACGTGCCGTCCTGCCGACCTCATAGAGCCTGAGCTTGAAAAGTACAGAGAGGAATCAAAGGGAATAGCTAAATCAGAAGAGGACGTGCTCAGCTATGCACTCTTCCCGCAGGTAGCTGAAAAGTTCTTCGCTTTTCGTGACGGCAGGGCAAAGGCCCCCGAAGCTCCCGCTAAAAAAGACGAAGTGAAAACACTTTACGTACAGGATTTGTCCTGATAAATTTAAAACCGTCTCCCGGCATGGCCGGGGACGGTTTTTTTTATGCTGTTTCTCGCAGGCATGAATTTATGAGGATTTTTAAAAAATCAACAGTTGCTGGTCATGCTCAATGCCCGGTGAAAACTTCACAAAAAAGGACGTTCCCTGATATAGTGCAGGAAAACGTCCTTAATTTTTCATATGTATTGCAGCTATGACTGAAGCACCTGTTTAACATCAATCAGTCGTACATTGCCTCGAGCAGTATACATACCTCTCCCTTTGAAACGTGCTTGGGGTTTGTAGCTGTGCAAGTGTCAGCTACTGCCTTTTCCGCCATTTCGTTTATAGCTGCCATGTATTCCTCGCGCGGTATGCCGCACTGTGAAAATGAAAGCGGAATATTCATTTCCTTGTTCATGAACTGTATCCAGCCTATGAGCGCGCGGATGGTTGTTATCTCGTTGAAGTTGCTCACTCCCAAAAGCTTTGCTATATTGCAGTACTTCTCAACGCATTTGGGGTACTCCTTCTGGCTCTTTGAATGTTTGTTTATGCCGGAGTTGAATTCAATCACGTGCGGAAGGACTATGGCGTTTGCTCTGCCGTGGGGGATGTGGAACTTAGCTCCTACAGCATGGGCTATGCCGTGATTCAGTCCGAGCGAAGCACTGTTGAAGGCAAGACCTGCAAGGCAGGACGCAACGTGCATCTTCTTGCGCGCGTGCGTGTCGTTATTGTCAAGATACGACCTGAGCAGGAACGTACCGCATATTTCTATCGCCTTTTCTGCAAGCGCGGCGGAAAACTCATTGTTGTTCACGCTGACATACGCTTCTGTAGCGTGCGTGAAAACGTCCATGCCGGTATCAGCCGTAACGGAAGCGGGAACGCTTTTAACAAGCTCAGCGTCAAGAATCGCCTCAGTGGGAAGCATTGAATCCGACACTATCGGGTATTTCATGTCCTTTTCGGGGTCGCTGACAACTGCGAAGCTCGTCACCTCTGAGCCGGTGCCTGAGGTGGTAGGTATAGCTATGAGCGCAATGTCCTTGCCGTTTATGCGCGTGCTGAACTCGCGTATAGATTTTGCGGAATCAATAGCACTGCCGCCGCCGATAGCTATCACGCAGTCCGGGTCAAAACCAAGCAGGTATTCAACACCCTTTGTTATCCTGTCAAGCGGCGGATCGGGAACTACGTCCGAAAACACGTCAAACTCAGTCTCTGACTGGCGAAGCCTGTCTGTTATCAGACGGAGCATACCGCTCTTAGCGATAAACGGATCGGTTATAACAAGTATTCTTTTATACGGAATCTCAGTCAGACGGTCAAGCGCGTTGTCGCCAAAATAGATTTTTGTGCGTATATCAAAGCTCTTCATTGCATGATTCTCCTGTTTTTTTCTGTATTTATGCTCATTATACCACAGATAAAAAGAAATTTCAATACAAAAAACAGAAAAAAACGGTATTTTTTACATACTTTTTTTCTGTTTTTTTTTATTTGTATTTTTATTTCACTTCTTTTCCGCCGTCACCGATGTCTGAAATATAAAATGATGCTTTTATATTAAATTTGTCAGAGTACGCTTTCCCGACCTCCTGAATGTATTTGTCAATCACGTCCGACCTGATTATGCTGACAGTGCAGCCGCCGAATCCGGCGCCTGTCATTCTGGAGCCGAGAACTCCGTCCATGCTCCTCGCGGTGTGCGATAAAAAGTCAAGCTCAGGACACGTTACCTCGTAATCCGTCTCAAGCGAATCGTGGGATTCGTTCATCAGCTTTCCGAACGTCGCAAGGTCGTTTTTCTTCATGGCGTCAGCACTTCTTTTAACTCTGTCGCACTCATATACTACGTGCTTTATCCTGCGGCGGGTTACTTCGTTTTCTATAACGCTCTTGTTTTCCTCAAACTGCTCCGGCGTTACATCCGCAAGACATTCTATGCCGGGAAGAACTGTTTTCAGCGCAGAAAGCCCCTCCTCGCACTCGGCACGTCTTTCGTTGTATTTTGAGCTGCCGAGCGAATGTTTTACATTCGTGTTTGTGAGAACGAGCCTGTACTCTCCGAGGCTGAGCGGCACGTGTTCATATTCAAGCGTTGCGCAGTCGAGGTAAACAGCATGGTCCTTTTTCCCCATAGCCGATGCAAACTGGTCCATTATTCCACAGTTAACGCCGACAAAATTATGCTCCGCTCTCTGGCCGATAAGCGCCATTTCTATCATGTTTACATCCTTTGAAACGCCCGCCTTTTCATTTGCAAAAACGGCAAGACAGAGCGCAGTAGATACCTCTATCGCCGCGGACGATGAAAGGCCGCCGCCGTGAGGAACGGTATCGTCATAAAGCAAATCTGCGCCGCAAAGGTCGTACCCGTCGGCGAGAAGCTCTGCCGCTACTCCGAGCTGATAATCGCCCCACTTCAGCTTGCCCTTGAAGCTGTCAAGCTCGTCGAGGCTCGCCTCTACAAAAATATCAAGGTCTGTAGCCTTAAGGCGGAGCAGTCTGTCATCTCTTTTTCTCGCTATGATTGTCGTTCCCATCGTAAGCGCCGCGGGCATTACGTGACCGCCGCAGTAGTCAACGTGCTCGCCTATAAGGTTTACCCTGCCCGGCGATTTGAACACGCGCAGAGTGCCGCCTGCACCGAA
>CALXSX010000069.1 GCA_944391265.1 uncultured Clostridia bacterium
GTTTAGTCCGGTACTGTAACAAGCAGGGAAAATGTATAGCATCTTCCAATAATTTAGGATACTCCTAAGACCTTATAAACGGGCGATTCGTGAATCGCCCCTATGATAAAAGGCTGAACGAAATCAATCGTTCAGCCTTTTAAATTACTATCCTTTTGAGTACACCCCATATTCTGTCGCTTTTTTGTGGGCGGAGAATATGACCTTTTTTGATAAAGGAAATTTTCACATACTCATTTTTTTTCGTATTTTTTCCAGTGCCTTCTTTTCTATGCGCGAAATCTGAACCTGAGACACTCCGATTATCGGCGCGATTTCAGATTGCGGAAGCTGATGAAGGTAGCGCAATACTATGACCATTCTTTCTTTTCTATCAAGTAAATTGAGAGCTTCGCTCACGAGCAGTCTGTCGATTGTCCTCTCCTCGCACGAGCCGCTTTTGCCTGCATCAGAAAATTCTTTGCCGGTGTCTGCAGCAATTGCGTTAATTGATTCGGGCTTGCCGCAAGCTTCAAAGGCATATGCCAAGTTTTCACATGAAATTCCCGTTTTCGAGGAGACCTCGCCAATCGTTGGATCGCGGCCGAGTTCTTTTCTTAATATCTCCTGAGCTTTCCTGCCTTTGTTTGCGGTTTCTTTTACAGCCCTTGATACCTTTATTAACCCGTCATCACGCAGAAAACGCCGTATTTCTCCTGCTATCATAGGCACAGCGTAAGTTGAAAACATAACGCCAAAGGATTCATCGAACTTGCGTATAGCTTTGATGAGCCCGATTGAGCCTATCTGAACAAGATCTTCATCTTCGCAGCCTCTGCCGGAAAAGCTGCGTGCTACGCTTTTGACCAGGGCCATGTTTGATGATACCATCTCATCAAAAGCAGAGTTGTCGCCGCTTTCTATCCTTTTGAGCAAAAGCGCGTTATCAATCATTTTCAGGTGCTCCTTTGCCGATAACTTTGGTGAGCGTAACGGTAGTGCCTTCACCTTTTTTGCTTGTTACCGTCATGCTGTCTGTAAATGCTTCCATTATAGTAAAGCCCATGCCGCTTCGCTCCGAATCGCAAGAACCTGTGTAAAGAGGCTTTCTTGCCATTTCTATATTTTCAATGCCCTCTCCGAAATCCGTTATAGTAAAGGTTACAGTATTTTCCGATAAATTTCCTTCGAGTATTACAGTGCCGGATTTATTCTTATATCCGTGAATGATAGCGTTCGTTACCGCTTCTGAAACAGCTGTTTTTATTTCGGATAGCTCAGCACATGTTGGGTCAAGCTCTAAAATAAAAGCTGTTGCTGCCATCCGGGCAAAACCCTCGTTACACGCGAGATTCGGGAATTCAAGTTTAAAATTGTTTGTCATTTTTATCACCACCTCAGTATATTTCCGCAAGCTTGTCTATTCCGGACATTTTCACAATACGCTCGATTTCACGGGACATGCCAACGAGTATTATTCTGCCGCCCAGTGATTTGACCGTTTTGTACCTGCCAAGTATCATGCCTATGCCGGAGCTGTCCATAAATGTAACTGCAGAAAAGTCAAATGCCACATTTTTAGCCCCTGTGTGCATAAGTTCTGCCTCAAGCTCGTCCTTTATCCTACCCGTGCTTGCGTGGTCAAGTTCTCCCTCGAGCCTTACTGTCAGAAGCTGCTGCTGCCCGGATAATTCTATGTTCATATTATAAACATCCTTTCTGTAAATTTTTATTCCATACATTTAATTCGCTGTCAGGTGCCTTAAGTCCTTTGTGAAAAAATGTCGAAATATAAAAAACATTCGACAGGTTGTGACAACATGGAATTTTTTTTATTTAATGCTTGATTTTAAATTTTTATTATGATATAATCAATGGAGTAGTTGTTTTGTGGGTGAAATGTATGGATTATTATACAATGCATAAGGAAAAGAAATCATATGCAAAATTTTTTGCAGTGTTTAATGTCTTAGCTGTGATGCTTATAGCCGCAATTCTTATATACTGGCTTTTTTTTAATGATGAGGCGTTTGAGAAATCGCGGTCACTTGTGAGGGAAAATACGGATTTGAAAATCGAAAACAGTGCTTTAAGAGAAGAAGTTGAAAGGTTAACCGATTTGACTGAACGGTCAGCACAGCAGCAGAATGAAAGTACCGAATTGCAGGAAGAGGAGAGCGATATAAATGTTTATCAAACCGAATGACAGTTCCGTAAGATATACCGGGAGATGGTATAAAAATGAAAGCGCTGCCGTTACGACAGCGCCGGGTAGTATTATAGAGATAGCGTACGTGGGGAAAAGTGCCGTTCTTTATTTTGATATAGAAAACTGCGTTCATCCGTTCGGACATCTGTGGATGAGTGTGGACGGGGGCGTAAAAGCAGAAACGGCTGTTGATGCGTTTTTAAGGGTTGAAGCTGAGAAAACCGGTATGCATATAATAAAGATTGTGTTCAAAAGCGCGGTTGAAACACAGCAGAGATGGCAAATGCCGCTCGAAGCAAAAATAGCGTTTAAGGGATTTGAGGCTGACGGTGCCGGCGTATTGCCGGATGATAACAGAAAGATTATTGAGTTTATAGGCGATTCCATAACCGAGGGAGTCCTTATAGATGAGGAACGCAGGTTTTATGAGCCGGATGTTTTAAACCGCCCACTGCAGGATGATTCAACTGCTACGTACGCGTACCTTACTTCGCAAAATCTCGGCCTCAGACCGGTGATTATGGGTTATGGAGCCGTGGGCATCTGCAAAGGTGGTAACGGCGGCGTTCCGAAAGCATCAGAAGCATATCCGTACTTCTTTTCGGGAGAAAAGATGGAAGCCGTTGAATCTGATTACATAGTTATAAACCACGGAGCAAATGACAGAGGGTTTTCTGCAGAGGAGTACACCGAAGGGTATATCGATTTTATCAGGCTTTTAAGGTCCGGCAACGAAAGAGCGAAAATAATTGTTTTAGCGGCGTTTTGCGGTGTGTATACAAACGAGCTTCGCGCCGCTGTGGCAAGATATAATGATGATAATTCAGATAATGTGTTTTTTATAGATACAACAGGCTGGATATCGCCTGAGCCGCTACACCCCAGCCGCAGCGGCCATATCGCAGTATCAGAAAAGCTTACTGCCATTTTGAAAGAAATAATAGGTGATTAGCCGTTTTCAGAATCGTCCGTTTCGCCGACTAATATATTGAGTATTTTTCTGTAAATATTTTCAGGGTCGTGGTCGAAATTTTTAGCGATTTTCATCGCTTCACTACGGCTTCCGGCATAAAATTCCAGCTTCATTAGAGCAAGTGTATCATCGTCGTACACAGATAAAATAGCGTTGTACTCGCCCGGGCGGATTTCTTCGATCTCCGCCCTTACTTTTTGCCGTGATTCTTCTTCGTGAAAATACGGAGCAATGTATTTTGCTATCGGCTCCTTTATATAAACCGGCAGTGAGCCCTCAAGAAACTGGTTTGATTCTCTGCCCTCCGGAAGCACACAGAACACATCGCATCCGCTCAAATCATGAGACTTTGTTATGTAACCTATTTCTATGAGATGCTCAAGGGCAATCTGAAATTCACCGTAATTTATGTTGCAGTTTTCAAATATAATATTCATGAGGTCATCATAGCGGACTGCTTTGCCTATTTTGCACATAGTTGAGAGTATGATTATTTGTATTATAGGGTTGTCGTTTATTTCCCTTTTGTATTTCACAGAACGTACATCTCCTTTGCGCTCGGTATGAGCGACGGTTTATTCATACGTATTGTAACATAATTTATGTTAAAAATCAATATCTTGTCCGGAAAATGAGATAATTGCGATAAATAAAATAAGTGAGAGTGATTAAAAATGACAGAGCTGTCAATTAAGGAACAGGAGCGCCTTTGCGTTATGGGAGAGTACGAAACGATGCTCAGAGGCCGCGGATATTCAAATATAGCCGGAGTTGACGAAGCAGGGAGAGGACCGCTTGCAGGGCCTGTTTATGCTGCTGCCGTTATATTGCCTGAGGGATGTATGATAGGCGGTATAAACGATTCCAAAAAGCTTTCCGCCAAAAAAAGAGAACAGCTTTTCGATGTTATATGTGAAAAGGCGCTGTCTTACAGCATAGCTTCAGTATCTGAGAAAGTCATCGATGAGGTAAACATACTCAATGCGACATATCTTGCTATGAATCAGGCTGTAAACGGACTTGATATAGCTCCAGATTACGTTCTCATTGACGGCAACAGCATAAAGGGAATGACCGTTGACCATATGACAATTGTAAAGGGCGACTCAAAAAGCATAAGCATCGCCGCCGCGTCAATACTTGCAAAGGTGGAGAGGGACAGATATATAACTGAAATTTCAGATAAATACCCTCAGTATAATTTTAAAAAGAATAAGGGATACGGTACGAGGGAGCATAGAGAGGCAATTTTAAAATACGGGCCATGTGAAATACACAGACGGACATTTCTAACAAAAATAACAGGTGATAAAAAATGAGCATAACATCTCAGGAGATAGGCAGTCTCGGCGAGCAGGCTGCGTGTGAATATCTCAAAAGCAAAGGTTATTTTATTTTACAGAGAAATTTCAGGTGTAAGGCCGGAGAAATTGATATAATAGGGGTTCTCGGCGGCTGCACAGTTTTCTTTGAAGTAAAGACGAGAAAAAATTCGCTTTACGGCAATGCGGCCGAGTTTGTAGATTTCAGGAAGCAGGCTAAGATAAAGAAAACGGCGATGTATTTTTTGAAAAACGATGACGCCGACTTTAGGTTTGATGTGATAGAGGTTTATCATTCAAATGGTAAGGTGCAAAAAATAAACCATATCGAAAACGCATTTTAGTTATGAAGAGGCGGTGAAGCTTTGATAATCGGGGACAGTCACTGCGATACGTTAAATGAAATGGCGGACAGAGGCTGCGGATTTTGGGACGGCGGCTGCTGTGTGAGCGGTGAAAAGCTTGCAGCATATGACGGTTATATCCAATTTTTTGCATGCTTTATATCGCCCAGATTCTACGATGCGCCTATGTCTCGTTTTGTTAGGCTTTACGAAAAATATATAGAAGAAACGGACAAAAACAAAGATAAAATTGCACGCTGCGTATGCTATGAAGATATGAAAAGAGCACTTGAACATAGGCGTATTGCGGCGTTTTTAACTCTTGAGGGAGCCGAGTGCATACAAGGAGCAGATGATGTTGATGCTTTGTATAACATGGGCGTCAGGGTGATAACGCTCACTTGGAATTACAGAAATCGGCTTGCATCGGGTGCATTTGAAAAGAGCGGCGGTCTTACAAGACTTGGAAGAGAAGTCATAAAAAGAATGAATACGCTTGGAATGCACGTTGATGTGTCGCATTTAAACGAGCAATCGTTTTATGAGGTGTGTGAAGCCTCGGCAAAGCCGGTGTTTGCGACTCATTCGTGTGCAAGAGCAATTTGCGACAATAAAAGAAACCTTACAAACAGCCAGATTCTGGAGATAATACGTCAGGGTGGATATATTGGTGTAAGCATATATCCTTTTTTTCTCACAAACTCAGACAAGGCTGATTTGCACGATTTTATTAGGCATATAGATTTGATTCTTTCGCTTGGCGGTGAAAACAATATCGGTATAGGCAGCGATTTTGACGGGATAGAGTGCTTTCCGTCGGGTGTTGACAGCTGTGCCGACTTGCGTTACATTTTAGAAAAGATGAGGGAAGACGGTTATAAAAAGGAAACTATTGATAAATTTGCACATAAAAATCTTGAAAGAATGATAAAATTTTTTTGAAATTTTTTACTAAATTAACTTGCATTTTCTGCGGATGTGTAGTATAATACATAATTGAGCGATTCAAGAAAATATGCGTTAAAATCAATATTTGAAATGTTTTAATTTATGTAAAAATGAAATATTTAAAATCATTTCTTTCATTTTTACGGTAAATGCGAGGAAGGAAGTTATATTATGATCTCAAAAAAGGCGATGTCGATTTCACCGTCACCAACGCTTGCGATAGACACAAAATTCAAAGAGATGAAGGCAAACGGCATAGATGTTGTAGGCTTCGGAGCAGGCGAGCCTGATTTTGACACACCAAAGTATATTTGTGACGCTGCCATAAAGGCAATACATGACGGAAAAACAAGATATACTCCTGCTGCCGGTACGCTTGAACTCAGAAAAGCTATTTGCAGAAAGTTTAAGCGTGATAACGGACTCGACTATGAGCCTTCTCAGATAGTCGTTTCAAAC
>CALXSX010000070.1 GCA_944391265.1 uncultured Clostridia bacterium
AACCGGAGCCAGAAAAGCCTCAGAGCGGAACAGATTCGTCAGTCCCGGTTAAGGAAGAATAATGTAAATATTGCTCAATGGAGAGCTTTGCAGGCGGTTTGTTTGCAATGCTCTCTTTTTTATAAAAATATTGAAACGGAGAGATGAACGATGATCGATACTAATGTAACGAAACACCTTGCACAGCTCAGCAAACTGTCATTTGACGAGGAAGAGCTTAATAACGTCACAAGGCAGATGTCGGACATAATAGAGCTTATGGATAAGGTATGTGAATTTGACAGCAATGTCAAGACATTTGCAGCTGATGCGAAGAATTTTGAGACGCTGAGAGGCGATAATCCCGAAGCATCGTACCCGACAGAGGATATAATTAAAAATTCTGGCGCTGCTAAGGATAACTGCTTTGTAGTTCCGAAGGTTGTCTGAAAATTTTGAGTGCAGAAAGGCGGAAAATATATGAAACTGAAACAAATGAGACAGCAGCTTGATTCCAAGGAAATAGGAGCCAAAGAGCTTGCATTCGAATATATTGAAAAGATAAAGATAGATGAATTTAATTCGTTTATAACCGTATGCGAGGACTCAGCCTTGCAGACTGCTGACGCGGCTCAGAAAATGATAAATGCCGGGGAAAGCAAAGCGCTTACAGGAATACCACTCTCCGTAAAAGACAATATATGCACTAAAGGCATACGGACTACCTGCGCCTCAAGAATGCTTGAGGATTTTGTTCCTCCGTATGACGCGGCGGTCGTAGATAAGCTTAACTCACAAAAAGCTGTTATTGTCGGTAAGACGAACATGGACGAGTTTGCAATGGGAGGATCATCGCAGACATCATATTTCGGCGGCGTAAAAAATCCTGCAGACAGCAGCCGCGTTCCCGGTGGATCATCTGGAGGAGCTGCGGCAAGCGTAGCTGCCGGGCTGTGCGCAGCGGCACTGGGAAGCGACACAGGCGGTTCTATCCGTCAGCCTGCGTCATTTTGCGGTGTTACCGGTCTTAAACCGACATACGGCAGAGTGTCGAGATTTGGACTTATAGCGTTTGCGTCATCTTTTGACCAGATAGGTCCGATAGCGTCATGTGCTGAGGATGCCGGGTATGTTTTAAATGTGATAGCTGGTGCGGACAAAAACGATATGACGTCAAGCGAAAGGGAGACAGAGGATTTTACGTCAAGATGCGGTATGTCTGTGAAAGGATTAAAGATAGGACTTCCCAAGGAGTTTTTTGAAAACGGTGTTCAGGAAGACGTTGCTAAGGCTGTGCTCCTCGCGGCTGACAAGCTTAAATCGGAGGGCGCACAGATAATTGAATGTTCGCTTCCGTCTCTTGAATACGCGGTTTCGGCATATTACCTCATATCTTCTGCTGAAGCGGCGTCGAATCTTGCGAGGTTTGACGGAGTGAAATACGGGCATAGGAGCAAAAATGGAGATTCATACTCGGAGCTGATTGAAAATTCGAGAAACGAGGGGTTCGGTGATGAGGTGAAGAGAAGAATCCTTCTCGGAAACTATGCACTTTCCAGCGGCTATTATGATGCGTATTATAAAAATGCATCGAGAATACGCACAAAGATAAAGGGTGATTACAGCGGGCTTTTTGAAAAATGTGATGTTATCCTGACTCCCACAGCACCCACGACCGCTTATAAGATAGGTTTTCAGGAAAATGATCCTGTAAAAATGTATATGTCGGATATTTGCACCGTAACGGCGAATATTGCAGGACTGCCGTCAATATCCATTCCCTGCGGAGCTGATGAAAGCAATATGCCTATAGGCATGAGCATAACAGGGAATTATTACAATGAATCGCTTATAATTGGTGTTGCCGATGCGTATGAAAAGCTGAGATAGGAGGTAATTACAATGAGCTATATTCCAGTTATTGGACTTGAAATACATGCCGAGCTGCTTACAGACTCAAAGGTGTTCTGTGGCTGTGCAAACGAGTTCGGCGGCGATGCAAACACAAGGGTCTGCCCCAGATGCTCCGGACTGCCGGGAACACTTCCTATTCTCAACAAGCAGGCGGTTGTTCTTGCAGCGAGAGCAGGACTTGCTATAGACGGCAGAGTAAATAATTATTCGTCGTTTGACAGAAAAAACTATTTTTACCCAGACCTCCCAAAGGCGTATCAGATTACGCAGTTTGAGAACCCGATTTGCACGGGAGGATATATCGAGATTGACGGAAAGAAGCTGCGCATACACCACCTTCATATTGAAGAGGATGCCGGAAAGCTCGTACATGACGACTACGAGGGCATTTCAATGGCGGATTATAACCGGTGCGGAGTACCTCTTATCGAAATAGTAACAGAGCCTGATTTCAGAAGTGTTGAAGAGGTGCAGAAATTTGTTGAGCAAATGGCGCTGAGGCTGAAATATGCCGGGGTATGCGATGCCAAAATGGAACAGGGTTCAATGCGAGTTGATGTTAATATATCAATCATGCCGGCCGGGAGCACTGTTTTCGGCACGAGAGCCGAAATAAAAAACCTTAACTCCATAAAAGCGATAGGCAGGGCTATTGAGTATGAGATAAAAAGGCAAAGCGAAATACTTGATTCTGGCGGAACGGTCGTTCAGGAAACGAGGCGGTTTAACGACAACCACGGCGACACAAAGGCTCTCCGTTCAAAGGAGGAAGCGCATGATTACAGGTATTTCCCGGAGCCGGATATACCGCCGGTGTTCATGTCTGACGAAGAGATAGATACGATCAGGAAATCGATGCCGGAAATGCCGAACAAGCGGTTTTTGAGATATACGCAGGAATACGGACTGACAGCTGAAGAGGCAAATCTCATAGTGTCTGATAGAGCTTTTTCCGACTTGTACGATGAGTGCTGCTTTGAGGGGAAATGCTATAAAAAGACAGCGAGTCTGATGCTTGTAGGGCTTAACCGACTGCTTAACGATACTCAGGAAAGTGTTTCTGATATAAAATTCGGCGCATCAGAGCTATCAAAACTTGCGTCGCTTTGGGATGAAAATAAAATAAATTCAAACAGCGCTATGGAAATCCTTGAAAGAATGTTCAGATCGGGCGGCGATCCCGCTGAAATTGCAGAAAAGAACGGTATGATAATGACAGATAATACCGACGAGCTTTCAGGAATAGTGGACAAGGTGCTTTCCGAGAACGCTGACGCTGTTGAAGGATACAAAAACGGAAATGCGAAGCTGTTCGGATTTTTGATGGGTCGTGTGATTGCCGAGGTGGGCAAGAGTGCAAATCCTGCCGCTATAAAGAAAATTCTTTCCGAGAAGATATAAAGGGGGTTGCTTGTATGCAGAAAATAGGAGTAAATCCGAAGATAGATGACGTAAAACTAAGCGAGCTGACAGACGGCGCCGCTGCCGAGTTTTCTTGCTGCGTTCACAAAATAAGAGATATGGGGACGTTCAGCTTCGTAATTCTCAGAACGGGCAGGTATATAATCCAAAGTGTTTATTCTCCGGACAGCTGTAAGAAGCCGATTTCTGATATATGCGAGGGAGCATATATAAAAATAAAGGGTACTGTAAAAGAGGAAAAACGGGCAAATTACGGTATTGAAATCACACTGTCTGATTTTGATGTGCTGTCAGTTCCTGCCGAGAAGTATCCGCTGCACGTTTCAAACAGGGTACTTGACTGCTCACTCGATACAAACTTGGAATACAGAAGCACTGCGCTGCGCCATCCGCGTGAGCGTGCTGTATTCAAAATAGCCGAGGGCGTTGTTTCGGGATTCAGGGAATATATGCTTAAGGAGGATTTCACCGAGATACACACGCCAAAGATTGTTGCGGCAGGTGCTGAAGGCGGCGCTAATATTTTCAGGCTTAAGTACTTTGATAAGGATGCGTACCTTGCTCAGAGTCCGCAGTTTTATAAGCAAACCTGCGTAGCGTTTTTTGACAGAGTATTTGAGATAGGGCCTGTTTTCAGGGCAGAAAAACACAATTCAACACGGCACCTGAATGAGTATACAGGTCTTGATTTTGAAATGGCGTATATAAAGGATATGTCGGACGTAATGGAGACGGAAGCAGCTATGCTCAGGCATGTCGTTGAGTATCTTAAAAGCAACTATGAATTTGAGCTGAAATTGCTCGGAGCCGAGCTGCCCGTGATAGAGGATATACCTGCTGTGACGTTTTTTGAAGCTCTTGATATACTCGGAAAAACGCATAATCAGTTTGACCTCGACCCGACGGACGAGGTAAGGCTTTGCCAGTACGCAAAGGAGAATTACGGCAGTGATTTCATATTCGTGTCAAAGTTCCCGGCGGCCAAACGTCCGTTTTATGCGATGAATTCCCCGGAAGATGAAAAGCTTGCAGAGAGCTTTGACCTGCTTTTCCGCGGTCTTGAAATAACCACCGGCGGTCAGAGAATTCACGATTATAATATGCAGATTGCCAAGCTTGAAAAATACGGCATAGAGCCGCAGGAACTCGGTGCATATCTCGATATTCATAAATACGGCATGCCGCCCCACGGAGGCCTTGGCATAGGCCTTGAAAGGCTTGTTATGAAGCTGCTCAACCTTAAAAATATCAGGCAGACGTCGCTCTTCCCGAGAGATATACATCATCTTGATCCGTGATACGTTTAATATAGTCCGCGAAAAATATGACGTGACCCCCAAAAGTCTAACTTTTGGGGGTCACGTCAATTTCGTTAATATTGTTTTATAAATGGTCAAAATAATTATATGAATTACGCATTTAAAGTAATATAATTATATTAAAATATTCTTAAAGGAGCGTAAATATGTTCTTTTCAAAAAGTACCGATGCTCTTATTGCGAAGCAGCAGAATGAAACAATACGAATTGAGACCTGGGGTAATAACGCACTTAGAATCAGAGTAACACAAAATTCAGAATTCACTAATGACAATAAGGCTCTATGTCCTGCTGTGTCACCGGCAGAAATAAGTGAGGATAATAACGGTGCTGTTATAAAAAACGGTAAAATACGCTGTATTGTTTCTAAAACTGGTTGGATTGAATTTTACAACAGAGACAGTCTGATATTAAAGGAATATTACAGAGACTTCAGAGACGCAAATGAACACAGTCCGAGTATGAATTTTCATGCTCGCGAATTTAAGCCTGTAAGCGGCAGTGATTATAATATTATAACTCGTTTTGAAGCACAGAAAGGTGAAAAAATTTTCGGTATGGGTCAATATCAGCAGCCAAATCTTGACTTAAAAGGTTGTGTTTTGGAATTGGCACAACGTAATTCGCAAATCAGCATACCGTTTTATATATCAAATAAAGGCTACGGTTTCCTATGGAATAATGCCGGAATCGGAGAGGTAATGTTTGGTCTAAATTATACACAATGGAACAGTAAATTATCAGAAGAACTTGACTATTGGATAACCGCCGATGATACACCCAAAAATATATTAGAAAACTATACAGAGGTAACCGGCCGCGCGCCTGAATTCCCAGAAAATGTGCTTGGATTGTGGCAGTGCAAACTGCGTTACCGTACACAGGACGAGGTTTTAGAGGTCGCACGGGAATATAAAAGACGCGGAATACCTCTTGATGTTATAGTTATAGACTTTTTTCATTGGATAAGGCAAGGCGATTGGAGTTTTGATCCCAAATACTGGCCCGCGCCGCAGAAAATGTTGGATGAATTAAAAGAAATGGGTGTGCGCTGTATGGTTTCGATATGGCCCACCGTTGACAGAAAAAGTGTAAATTTTAGGGAGATGCTTGACAAGGGGCTTTTTATTAGAACTGAACGCGGTTCCATACAATGCTTTGATTATCAAGGTGATACCGTAATTTATGATGCATTAAATCCTGAAGCTCGCGAGTTTATCTGGAATAAAGCGAAAGAAAACTATTATAAATACGGAATTGATATGTTTTGGCTTGATGAGGCAGAGCCGGAGTATTGCGCTTATGATTATGAGCATTATCGCCATTATACGGGCCCAGCCTTAAAGGTTGGTAACAGTTATCCGAAAGCACACGCACAAGCGTTTTATGAAGGGATGAAATCACAGGGACAAACCGATATTGTAAATCTATTACGCTGCGCATGGGTAGGAAGCCAGAAGTATGCCACGCTCGTATGGTCTGGTGATATCAAATCAAACTTTACAGCCCTGCGTGACCAGCTGAGTGCAGGACTCAACATTGGTATAGCGGGAATACCGTGGTGGGTATCAGACACAGGCGGTTTTTATGGGAATGTAAATGATGAGCATTTTAATGAACTCCTGATAAGGCGGTTTCAGTTTTCAACTTTCTGTCCTGTACTGCGTATGCACGGTGACAGAGGACCCCATGATATCCCGAATTTGTCAGACCTTGACTATGGCGGAGGCTTTTCAGAAACAGGCAGGCCAAATGAGCTTTGGAGCTATGGTGAAGAGGTTTTTGAGATATTAAAAAAATATCTTAATATACGCTTTGGCATGAAAGATTATATTAAATCCGTAATGAATGAAGCAAGCAGAAACGGCTCTCCTGTTATTCGCACAATGTTCTATGAGTTTCCAAATAATGAAATATGCTGGAATATAGATGATCAATATATGTTTGGAGAAAAATACCTTGTTGCACCTGTCCTGTATCAAGGGGTTGCAGAAAGAGGGGTATATCTTCCTGATGGAAATTGGAAGAATATTCATAATGGTCAAATATATACCGGACCTCAAAAAATAATCGCAAAAGCACCGATCGACATTATACCTGTTTTTGAAAGATGTTGAAAATAAAGCATAACCATGTTAAAAGAGAAATTAAGCATGTACTATCAAATTTTTCCGTAACATCAAGAACCATTTAAAAAAAATAAGAAACTAAAGGTATTCTTTAAAAAACATCGATGCCTTAAAAACCGGGTACAAAGATATACTAAAATCACTCATTTACCTTAAAATATGCATAATAAAAGCTTAAAATTTCATATATTGTACAAAAAGCAAATTTTGAGGTGAAGTGTGTGAAGGATTATATTGAGGAAAGAGTCCTCGAGCTGGGGAAATACATCTTAGAGCATAACGCAACCGTAAGACAAACTGCAAAAAAATTTCACGTTTCCAAATCTACTGTACATAAAGATGTAAGCGAGCGGCTTTTGAAGCTGAACAGGGAATTAGCGGAAGAGGTGCACAGCGTTTTGCTTGAAAACAAGGCGGAGCGCCATATAAGAGGGGGGATGGCAACGAGAGAAAAATATTTGAGGGCTGCCGGGAAAGGAGATGCAGCAGGAAAAAAGGCAGACACATAAAAAGGAGGCTATTTTAGCCTCCTTTACAATATCATTGATTTTTAGCTTTATGTTTCAGTGTTACGACAATCATTTCCGGTCTGTTAAAGAGCCGGGGAATTACCGTGGGGTTGCCCAGACCTCTGTTTACAATCATAACGGTGTTATCAAATTCATATCTGCCGCCGAAAAATTTAGGGAAAAACATTTTATCATCAGATGTAAACGATGAACGCGGAGCGGCAACGCCGCCTAAGCCGGGAATTCGGACGTGACCTCCATGCATATGCCCCGAAAGTATCAGATCATAACTGCAGTCTGCAAATCGGTTAAGCAGATTTGCTCTGTGAAAGAGAAGTATTTCAAAGCAGTCCGATTCCGAAAGCTCATTCATCGCGCTGTCTATGAAGTCATCGACCTTTTTTTGTGAGCAGACAAACGGGTCATCTATGCCGGATACGGCAATTTTCTCATCATTTTTTGAAATATATACTCTTTCGTTGTGAAGGAATCTTGCTCCTGCCGCATTCATATCCTTCTCCATTTCGGGGAAATCGGTTCTCCAAAGATCATGGTTTCCCGTTACCATCAAAACGGGTGCGACAGAGCAAAGGCGCTCAGTGAGTGCAAGCGCAGGACGGTACGACCCCTTATCATCTGCCATATCTCCGGTACAGACGATAAGGTCGGGATCCTCTTCTCTTACCTCGTTTGTGAGCGTTGGCACTTGATCGTTGTGGTAGTCGGACAAATGCACTATTTTAAAGCCGTCGAAGCTTTCGGGAAGATTTTTAGATTCTACTGTCTCATATGTTATTTCAAGCCTTGTGTCAAGCGCTTTAATTGCCGTCATAGCTCCTCCGGCAATAAGCGCAGCCTTTAATAATTTCTTCAAATCAAACATTTCCTTTCCTGCAAAAGCTGCCTTAAGATATTGTTTCCTTTTTCATTTTCAGTTATACCGCTATGGGTATTTTGTGATTAAATTCGTTGTAAACGTAATTTTCAAGCTTAAAGCTCGAAGGTGTAAACTTATAAAAATCGGTTAAGTCTTCGATAACTAACGTCGGTGCGTCATGCGGTTCGCCTGAAATTATCTCCTCTATAATCGGGATATGCCGGTCGTATATGTGCGCATCGGCAATGACATGCACAAGCTCTCCTGCAACAAGTCCGGAGCATTTTGCCATCATATGCAAAAGCGCCGCGTACTGGCAGACATTCCAGTTATTAGCCGCAAGCATATCCTGAGACCGCTGGTTTAAAATCCCGTTCAGCACGTTTCCGGAAACATTGAATGTCATTGAGTATGCACACGGGTAAAGGTTCATTTCGGAAAGATCGGCGTGATTGTATATGTTTGTTATTATCCTCCTGCTTGCCGGGTTGTTTTTCAGGTCGTACAGCACTCTGTCCACCTGGTCAAAGTCGCCCTCGGGGTAGTGATTTTTTATACCGAGCTGATAGCCGTAGGCTTTTCCTATGCTTCCCGTTTCATCCGCCCACTGATCCCATACATGGCTTGCAAGGTCGTGTATGTTGTTTGACTTTTTCTGCCATATCCACAAAAGCTCGTCTATGGCGCTTTTAAGATATGTTCGCCTGAGCGTGAGAATAGGAAATTCCTTTCTTAGGTCGTATCTGTTCACTATTCCGAATTTCTTTATCGTATGTGCAGGTGTGCCGTCCTCCCATTTGGGCCTGACGTTCTGACCTTTGTCAGAAAAACCGCTGTTTATTATTTCGCGGCAGTTGTCTATAAAAATATTATCGGCTAAACTCAAATTTATTCCTCCTCATGGATTCTGCCATAATCAATGACCTTATCGCAAATTTCAAACGCGGCCTTTTTGTGCGATATAATTATGCAGGTTTTATCCGTCATTTTTCTTAGTGTTTCAAGAAGTGATTTCTCAGTAAATTCATCAAGAGCTGACGTGGACTCGTCCAAAAGCAGTATAGGCGCGTCGTACAAAAGCGCTCTTGCGATTGCAAGACGCTGCACCTGTCCTTCGGATAGGCCGAGTCCCTTTTCACCAAGCTCTGTGTCAAGCCCTTTTTCTAACCCCGATATATAGTCCCATATCTGAGCAAGCTCAAGAACTCTTTTAATCTCATCATCTGACGCGTCAGATTTTGCAAATGCTATATTGTCGCGTATGGTGCCGGAAAGAATAAGGTTTCCCTGCGGCACGTACGCAAAAAGCTTCCTCGTTGAAAAGCCAAGAGGTACATTTTTGCCCTTTGCCTTTATATAAGCGCTGCCGCTGTCCGGCGTTAGTATCCCAAGCATAAGCTTCAAAGCGGTGCTTTTTCCTATTCCCGACTCACCGCCAATAACAGCAAACTCACCCTTTTTTATTTCAAATGATATGTTCTTAAGCACCGGTTTGTCTTCTTCATAGCTGAAGCTCACATCATCAAAAACTATGCTTTCAACATCGCTGTAGTTTATCGGCTCGCCGTCTGTTTTGGTCTCGTCCGGCAATTCTTCAAGCTCAATAATTCTTTCGATTGATGCAATCGTTGAAAACACCTGCGGTATCATTGACGATATGCTCCGAAACGGCGTCTGGATTTTTCCTACGAGCTGAAGCATTGCCGTTACCGTACCGAAAGTGATTAAACTTTTTGACAGCTTGTACGCGCCGTAGGCAAGTGCAAAGTAGTAGCCAGCGTTAAAAACAATGTACATGCATATGTTTGCGAGAATAGAAACCCTGACGCGTTTTAGCTTTATTTTGTATGTTTTTCTCTGCAGCTGCTCGCTGTGGGAAAGTATATTTTTTTGATTGTTAAACGACTTTATCACGAGCATATTCTGCAGCGCTTCCTGCATAAACGATCTCGTTTTACCGTCTGCTTCCTGGCAGTCCTTATGAAGCTGCTTGAATTTTTTTGAATAAAGGCGCGCGGCAACCAGAAGTATAGGACCTACTGTAAGTATAAGCACGGCGAAAAATCTGTCCAGATTAAAAAGTATCACAAATCCGCCTATTATGCTCGTGAGCATAAGACAGGCGTTCGGGATGAACGAAATGACGCCCGAAATTATGACGTTTATATCACTCGTAAGACGGTTTAAAAGCTCACCTGAGTGGTATTTGGTCACACTTTGATAGTCCTTTTCGATTAGAGTTTTGAAAATGCTTCGCTTAAGCTCAATGTCGAGCTTAGCGTTTGCCTGCACATTGACAAAGCTGACCGATATTTGCAAAATAAGCTGTACGGCAAGCAGTGCTACAAGAACGATACACGCATGCAGCAGGTCACCGTCTGTCTGCTTTGTTGCTATATCGATAACCGCCTTTGAAGAAAGCGTGAACTGCAGTGAGAGCAGAGAAAGCGCTGTGGCAAGCAGAGAAAGCGCGGCTACTGACGGAATACAGGCTTTGCCGTTTTTTATAAGCCATTTCCAAACGTGTTTGTTATTGTTCACTGAGGCATCATCTCCGGTAAAGTCAGTTCTTTTTATAATTTTCGATATATTCATCGTATGTGCATAGTCGGTCTGTAATTGTTCCGTCGCTGTTTATTTCTATTATTCTGTTCGCTATCGTTTCTATGAACTCATGGTCGTGTGACGAGAATATAACATTGCCCTTGAACGCGATGAGACCGTTGTTTACGGCCGTAATGGATTCAAGGTCGAGATGGTTTGTCGGCTGGTCAAGTATGAGCACGTTTGAGCCGAAAAGCATCATGCGCGCAAGCATACATCTCACCTTTTCTCCGCCCGATAAAACGCGCACTTCTTTGAACACATCTTCACCGGAAAAGAGCATTCTTCCCAAAAATCCTCTGAGATATGATTCCGACTGCGTTTCAAACGTGTCCTTTGAATACTGCCTGAGCCAATCGATAAGGTTCAGTGTGCAGCCGTCGAAAAACTCAGAGTTGTCTTTCGGAAAATAGCTGCGCGATGTGCTGATTCCCCATTTTACGGTTCCCTCATAGTCTGAGTCGTTTTCCGCGAGTATTTCCATTAGCGCCGTTACGGCGAGCTCGTTTTCTCCTATCACGGCGATTTTATCGTCTTTGCCGAGTGAAAATGAAACATTTTTAAGAAGAACCTCTCCGCCTGAAACCTTTGTAAGCGAATCTACTGTGAGTATGTCTCTGCCTACTTCTCTGTCTTGCTCAAATCCAACGAATGGATACCGCCTTGACGATGCCGGAAGCTCCTCAACTGTGAGCTTGTCAAGCATTTTTTTCCTGCTTGTCGCCTGCTTTGACTTTGATTTGTTGGCTGAGAAGCGCTGTATAAACGATTGTAGCTCCTTTATTTTCTCCTCTGTCTTTTTGTTTTGCTGTTTTATCATTCTTTCTATGAGCTGGCTCGACTCGTACCAGAATTCATAGTTTCCGACATACATTTTTATTTTAGTGTAATCAATGTCTACTATGTGTGTGCAAACCATGTTAAGGAAGTATCTGTCATGCGACACGACTATGACCGTTCCGGGATACTCTACTATGAACTCTTCGAGCCATTCGATCGCTTCTATGTCGAGGTGGTTTGTCGGCTCGTCCAAAAGTATTATGTCCGGGGACCCGAAAAGCGCCTGTGCGAGCAGGACCTTAACCTTTTCCTTTGCGCTTACCTCGCTCATCGTTTTGTATAAATACGATTCGTCAACGCCGAGCCCCTGAAGAAGCTTTGAAGCATTTGATTCCGCTTCCCAGCCGTCCATCTCAGCAAACTCCGCTTCAAGCTCTGCCGCCCTCATTCCGTCCTCATCGGAAAAATCGGGCTTTTGGTAGAGCTCGTCTTTTTCTTTCATGATGTCATACAGCTTTTGGTTTCCGAGTATGATCGTGTCCAGCACAGTCTTGTCATCGTACTGAAAGTGATCCTGCTTCAGCACCGACATACGCAGATTAGGTGCGATGGAAACGGTGCCTGTTGTCGGCTCAAGCTCGCCTGAAAGTATCTTCAAAAATGTTGATTTTCCGGCGCCGTTTGCGCCTATTATACCATAGCAGTTTCCCTCGGTAAACTTCAAGGAAACATCGGAAAACAGATTAGTACCGCTGAAATTAAGACTGACATTTGTTACAGTGATCATTTAATACTCCAATTCATATAAAAAATTTTTATTTTGTCAAAAAACCCTTGCGTAAACACTAAAATTATACTATAATATAAGTAATTTTGCAAGTGCAAAATAAAAATTTGTGAAATAATACAAACTCGATTTTGAGTTAGTTTTCAGAAAGGGATACATGCATGTTAAAAATAGGTTGTCATTTATCAGCTTCAAAGGGATATACGCACATGGCAAAAGAGGCTGTGTCCATAGGGGCCAACACATTTCAGTTTTTTACAAGGAATCCGCGCGGCGGCAGCGTGAAGCAGCTTGACGAAAAGGACATTGCTGCGTTTATTGATTTTTCTGCGCAAAACGGTATAGAAGTTATTCTGGCGCATTCGCCGTATACACTTAACGGCTGTTCAGCCGACGAAAAGGTGAGGGAATTTGCCAACAACGTGATGAAAGACGATATATCAAGGCTTGAGCATACCCCGGGCGCCCTCTACAATTTTCATCCGGGAAGCCATGTAGGGCAGGGCGTGGACAAGGGAATAGAGCTAATATGCGATATGCTTAACGGAGCGATGTACGAGGATATGACCACAACAATTCTGCTTGAAACAATGGCAGGAAAGGGAAGCGAGGTCGGCAGGAGCTTCGAGGAGCTCAGGCGCATAATCGATGGCGTACAGCTTGGTGACAGGCTTGGTGTGTGCTTTGATACGTGCCATGTGTACGACGCCGGATACGATATAGTAAATGACCTTGACGGTGTGCTTGAGGAGTTTGACAGGGTGGTCGGTATTGACAGGCTTAAGGCTGTGCATCTCAACGATTCAAAAAATCCGTTTGCCAGCCATAAGGACAGGCACGAGAAGATAGGAAAAGGCAGTCTCGGCATTGACTTTTTTGAGAGATTTATAAACCACGAAAAGCTCAGAGGCCTCCCGTTTTTCCTTGAGACTCCGAACGAGCTTGACGGATATGCGGAGGAAATAAAGCTTTTGAAGAGCTTGTACAGAAACTAATAAGAAGGGAACTGATTTCAAGATGAGTAAAAGCGGTATAAAGGATTTATCTCCCGTAAAACTGACGGCGCAGATAAAGGATTATATATGGGGCGGGACAAGGCTTATAACGGATTTCGGCAAGAAAACGGATCTTGATAAAGCCGCCGAGAGCTGGGAGCTCTCGACACACCCGGACGGTGAAAGCGTTGTTTCGAGCGGAATGTTCAGCGGACTTACGCTCAGCCGCTACATAGCTGAAAACGGCATTGACTGCATAGGCGAGAACGCAAAGCAGTTTAAGGATTTTCCTGTTCTGATAAAGCTTATAGACGCAAAGGGCGACCTTTCAATACAGGTGCATCCGAGCGATGAGTATGCGCTTGAGCATGAAAATCAGTACGGAAAGACGGAAATGTGGTACATTGTCGACTGCGATGAGGGCGCGTATCTGTATTACGGGTTAAACAGGGAAATAACAAGGGAAGAGCTCAGGCAGAGGATAGAAAACAACACAATTCTTGAGGTGCTCAACAAGGTCGAGGTTAAAAAAGGAGACGTGTTCTTTATTCCTTCAGGAACAATCCATGCCATATGCGCAGGCATACTTATATGCGAGGTTCAGCAGAACTCAAACATAACATACAGGGTGTATGACTACAACAGGCGTGACGCTAACGGAAACACGCGCCAGCTGCATGTGGACAAGGCGATAGAGGTAACAAATCTTAAGCCGCTTCCGAAGCCTGAAAGGGCTTGCGGCGGAAAGCTTGCATCTTGCAAGTACTTTCCGGCGGAAAAAGTGGATTTAAGCGGCAGTGCAAAAATAGATATTGACACGTCGAGCTTCAGGTCGCTCATAATTTTAGACGGTGAAGGGAGTATAAGCGTAGGAGGCAGGTCGGTTGATTTCAAAAAAGGTGACAGCATTTTTGTACCGGCTCAGGACGCCAAGATGGAGCTTACAGGAAACGCTCAGTGCATAATGTCGTACGTGTAAGGCATAGGCTTTTAATTACATAAATTATAACCGGCTTCCCGGCAGACGGAACATTTCGCCTGATTTTCGGGAGCCGGTTTGCTTTTATGACAGTTTTTCTGATATTTCGTCAAGCAGGCAGGAGCATCCGAGAACTGCGTCGTCATATGTTTCGTCGAAGTTGTGGGTGTACCATGGGTCACGCACATCTCTGCTCATTCCCGCAAACTCAAGAAGCTTGTGGATTTTGTCCCTTGCCCCCGTAATCCTTGACATATCGCGTATATTTTCATCGTCCATTCCCACGAGGTAGTCGAACCTGTCGTAGTCTGGTTTTTCCAAATGGCGCGCTTTGCGCTTCCGGAAGGGTATGCCGTGGCGCGTTAGCACATCTTTTGAACCTCTGTGCATATCGCTTCCTATCTCGTCGTATGTAGTTGCCGCTGATTCGACGTATATTTTATCGCCAAGTCCCATTTTTTCTGCCATGTGCCTAAACAGGAATTCGCACAGAGGACTGCGGCAGATATTCCCGTGGCATACAAATAATATTTTAATCATCATCATTTTTCCTTTCGGTAAATTTTATATCCCCGACTGTTTTTATATCTCCGTTGTCTTTTACTATTACAGCTGCAAATTCAAAGCCTTCCGCCTTGCAGCCGGTCTCTTTGCAGAAGCGTTCGGCACCCTCAGAGCCCATTACATATAAAGCTGTTGAAAGAGCATCGGCGAGCGCTCCGCTTTGTGAAATTACCGTTACGGAGGCAATATCGCTTTCTGACGGTGCTCCTGTATCAGGGTCGATTATGTGGACATACTTTTTGCCTCCGCTTTCGAAATAGCGTTCATAGCCGCCGGACGTCACTACTGCCTTGTCCGTGACATCAACATATCCCAGGTAGTCAGCACCGGTAAACGGATCACGTATTCCCACCCTCCAATCCGATGAATCACTTCTTGCACCTGTGGCGTGAACATTTCCGCCGAGAGATATTATGGCTGATGTAACGTTTCTGCTTTTTAAAAGCTCCGAAACCTTGTCCCCCGCATAGCCTTTTCCTATTGCTCCGAAGTCAAGCGACATACCGCTTGGCAATGTAACGGCGCTGTCTGTAACGGATATTTTTTCATATCCTGTAAGAGCCAGCGCCGCAGCTATTTCCTCTGCAGACGGAACCCTGTAATTTTTGCCCTGGAATCCCCATATGTCGCAAAGCGGCCCGACGGTTATGTCAAACGCTCCTCCGGTCAGCTCGCTTACACGGAAGGAAAAGCGCACAAGCTCCTGAAGTTCTGCGTCAGATAAATTGATATTTTCTCTTGTAAGCAGCAAATCAAGACGATGTATCTCCGCCTCGGCTGCCGCTGCGTCATCTTCCGTTCCCGCAACAGATACGGTCATGTATGTATCCATGGCGAAAAAATCGGACTCTGTATATTCTTTGCCCGAGCATGATGTCAAAAAGACAGCGAGCGCAGGTGCCAAAATCCCTTGTATTTTCATGAGCAGTCATCCTTTAACTGTCTGAATATTTTTTGAACGGCAGGCTTTTTC